>JASHRR010000483.1 GCA_030037185.1 Xanthobacteraceae bacterium
CGATCGCGAGCTGCTCGTCCGCCCGTGTGGCGACCGCGGGCTCGTCGGGCGGGCCCGCGCGTGACTCCGCCGCATCCTGGCTGCACGTGTTGCTGGGCGTCGGGCTCGACGCGCGCTGGCTCGTCCTGTGCCCGCTCGACGGCCGCGGCTTTCAGGACACTGTCGACGGCGTCGTCTCGAACTACGATCTCCACACCCTGGTCGCGGCGGTCCTGAGCGGGCACGGCATCGCCGGCAAGGCGCCTGCGCAGCTCGTCGCCATCATCGAAGGCCGGGCCGACGACGCCTCGGCCGCGGTCGAGGGGGGAACGACCACACGTGGCGCGCCGTCGCGCACGAGCCGCCAGGTCCCGACCGAGCTGTGAGTGTGGAACCGGGGCGTGCCCAACGACATGCCGATGTTCGACGCTACGCGCGCTGCTGGCTGGGCCGGCGCCTGTGCGAGAGGCTGGAACCTCGGCGGCACCTTCGGCGCGAGCGTGCGCGTCGCCGACGAGCTGCCGGCCGCGCAGCTCGGTTCGCTGCTCGGCGCGATGATGCGCGTCGCTTCATCTGGGTCGGCTCGAGGATCGACTCGCGGCCGCCGACGCCGGAGTCTTCGCGCGCCCGCCGACCCGCACAGCCATCGGCAGGCGTGGCAATCGGCGATCCGACCGCGGCCGATTTTTCTATCAACAAGGGCCCTGACCGCCCATAAACGTCGACGTCAAATCTCGCCTTGACTGCGCGGAGGGGAAGGAGAGGGCAGCCGGAAAGACGTGGACGGCCGCGCCGCCATGACTTCGAATGAAAGTGTTCGACGAGCTCTAGCGCGGCGGACACGGACCGGGATAGGGCGCAACCGCAACGCTGTCACTGCCAGCTTGTCGGCAAATCGCGACGCGTTCCTCGGTCACCACCGGGTCGAGCGAATAAGATCGCATGCTGTAGACGCCGATAGAATTGAAATAGTGACAGAATGGCAGCACGGTTGTGACGCGATCGATGAACCAGTCCGGCCCTGATTGATAGGGCGCGCTATCGGTTTGGCTCAGCACTTCGCGCTCCGGGACCACGCTCCAGCCGGGGTCAGTGACCGGATCGCATTTGTGTTCGGCCGCAACGGCAGCTTTTGAGATGGTGAACAGCGCAAGGGCTGCGGTCGCGATTGCGGTCATCTTGGCGCCCGGCATCAAAAGCTCCCGATGGCGACTGCCGGCAGAAGCCGGCATTGGCTGTGTTGAATCAACGAACACCCATTTTTCCTTTCGTTTGGAACCGGGGCCAGAAGTCGTGGCCCCTGCCGCTGCGCGCCGACGAGCGAGCCCACAAGGTGGCCCGCGTCAGGACCTATGATCGCGGGTCCGAACGTCACCCGCGTTTGCCCATTAGCCCGTTAGATTCTGCAACTGATCGCATGGGCGCTTTGCGCCTTCACCATCGGTCCACAGCCTACCAACTCCCTTCAACTTCTGTTAGGCTTTGTTTAATCGCGAAGCGTCGCATGAGCGTCCGCGACAGTACGATAGCCAGTTTCAACCGGGCTCCTGTGCCGAGAGTGAAGCGAATGCAAGGAGAACGCAGATACAGCTATGGCCTTCATGCGCGCTCTCCATTTTGAATTCGGTGGCACAGGCCGAGGGCAGGGACAATCGGGTGCTGGTCTTGACCCGGCCTCGGGTAAAGTCAAGATTACTCAATCGACCGGGAGGGAACATGGACAACAACGCCAGCAACCGCAACGGCAGCGCCGCAGGCGAGGTCAGCCGGCGCGCCTTTCTGTCAACCGGTGCGGCGGGGGTCGCCTTGGCCGCTGCCGGCGCGCAGGAGGCCGATGGCCAGATTGCCTCGCAGCACAAGTGGGATCGCTCGGCGGATGTGGTGGTGATCGGGGCAGGCGTTGCTGGGCTGCCGGCCGCCATCATGGCGCGCGATCACGGCGTTTCCGTTATCATTGTTGAGGAGAATTACGATATCGGGGGCCGCGGCATCCTCAGCGGCGGCCGCGTGCATCTCGGCGGCGGCCATGCGCTGCAGCAGAAGGCCGGCATCAAGGACTCGCCCGATCAAGTGTTTGCGGACTGGACCCGCCATGACACTCCCGATGCGCGCTACAGCGACCGCGACCTCGTGCGGATGTTTGCCGACGAGAATGTCCCGACCTTCAATTTTCTGGTCGAGAACGGCGTCAAGTTCAACGAGCGTCCGATCGGGCCTGAGCGCGCCTCGACCTTGCCGCGCACGTTCGTGACAGTGGAGTGGCCCATCAAGAGCCAGCTGATTGCGCCCGGCCGCGGCCGCAACGGTTCAGGTCTGGTCCGCCAGCTCGAGGTTGCGGCGCGGCAGAAGGGCGCGGAAATCCTGCTTCGGCACGAGATGAAGAGCATCGTCCGGGAGCAGGGCCGGTCCGGCAAGGTCCTCGGCATCACGGCAAGTCACGATGGCGCGATCATCAATATCGAGGCGCGCAAGGGCGTCATCATCGCGACCGGCGGCCATACCGGCAACGTGAATTTCCGCCGCATATTTGATCCGCGATTGACCGAGGAGTACCAGCAGGCCTGCATGCCCTACGTCCATCAGGGCGCCGACGGCGAGCTTGCCGCGATGGAGATCGGGGCGTCGCTATGGGCGACCGCCAATCAGACCGCGGAAGCGGGGGCGGCCATCACCAAGACTCGCCACATTGGTTGCCGGTGGGGCTACGCCACGTTGGTGTATCAACCCGAAAGCCCGATGTTTCATCTTGCCAAGGCGACCGGTCTGACGGTGCAGGACTGGCAGGATGTCATCTTTGTGAATCACGCCGGCCGGCGGTTCTGGAACGAGACGGACGGCTCCTATAAGTTCTTCGCCGCCGCCATGGCGTATAGCGGCGAGCCGGGAAAGCTCAATGGCGGCGGGCCGATCTGGGCGATCTTCGACGCCGACGCGGCGGCGCGGGAAAAGTGGAGCCCGCAACCGCCGAGCGTCGATCCCGACGGCTTCTTCTTCAGCGCCGACACCATCGGTGAACTCGCCGGCAAGATCCGCAATCCGTATCAGAAACAACAGATGTCGGGCGCCGTGCTGCAGGAGACCGTGAACCGCTACAACGCCTTCGTCGCCGCCGGCGCCGACCAGGATTTCAAGAAGCCGACCCCGATGTACAAGATCGAGACGCCGCCCTTCTATGCGGCGTGGTCGACGCCGATCCTGCACGACACGCTCACTGGGCTGCGCACAACGCCCAACGCCGAAGTGGTCGACATCCATGGCGAGGTCATCCCGGGCCTCTATTGTGCCGGCGAGTCCCAGGGCGGGTTTGCCCAGCACGGTCTTGCGCGCTGCCTCGTGTTCGGCCGCGTCGCCGGCCGTCACGCGGCGAAACGCGGCGCATGACCGGGTTTCGTTGTGTCGAAACCGGACCGTTCGCATGAGCCCGGGCACCGCAGCACACGCGACCGTCATCGCGGTGGATGGACCGACGGAGGTGGCGGTCGGTGCCGAGTTCGTGCTGGCGGTGGTCGTGTCGTGCCCGGTTGGCTGCAACCTTTCCAACGTTCGGCTCGAGGTAACGCCGCCCGGCAATACCGCCGCGGCGGCGCCTCCTGTCGATACTCCCCTCTCCCACACCCCTGCCTGCCCCGCTAGCGGGG
>JASHRR010000484.1 GCA_030037185.1 Xanthobacteraceae bacterium
CAAGAACGGAGCGCCCTTCCGCGTCCTTGGCCTCACCGTGCACACGCGTCGCTTCCTCGACCTCCTCGCCTTCCAGGAGACGCCGAAAAATTGGATTGTCGGGATACGCGACACCCAGGGTCGGCTGGTCGTCCGCCTGCCTGATCATGAAAGCCGGGTCGGTCAACTCGCCATGGAGCAAGTCCGCCAGATCATGAAGCAAGACGGCGTGTTTGAACTGGTGACGAGTGAAGGCGATCACGTCATCTTGGCCAACGTCCGCTCGAACGTCAGCAGCTGGACCACGGGAATCGGAGCAAAAACCGCAGAGCTGCGGGCAGCCGTCCTCAGCACCGTCGGCTGGGCAATAGCGCTAGGGGGAATCATTTCCCTGTTGTCGCTCGGGTTTGCGCTGTGGATAGCAAGACGTATTACCTGCCCGATTGCCGAACTGCGCGGTACGGCGGCACTGCTCATGAAGGACCCCCAGGTGCCGTTTGAATCGGGCGTCCCCGAACTGTGCGAGCTATGGGCGACGCTCAAGCGAGCCTCCGCCAGCCGGTTCCGTAGCGAGGCCATGCTGCGAAGGAGCGAGAAGCGCCTCAGCCAGATTATCAACACCTACAACGGGTTTGTCGGCTTGCTCGACAAAGACGGCCGGATCACCGAAGCGAACGTGCAGTTGCTGGAGGCGATCGGTGCCCCCCGCGAGGCCGTGATCGGCCAGCCGTTCACCATCGCGCCTTGCTGGGCCAATTCGGCAATGCCGGAGTTGATCGAAAGGTGCCTCGCGGGTGAGACGGTCCGGCGGGATCTGCAATACGTCGCTCGCGGCGGAGAGATTCGCTGGATCGACTTTCAGGCGACGCCGCTGCGCACGGCCGACGGCTGGATCGACGGCGTCGTCCCCTCGGGCTGCGATATAACCGATCGCAAGCGAGCCGAAGATGCTTTGCGCCGGAGCGAAGCGCGATTTCGCAATCTCTACGAACATGCCTTTGCCAGCATTACCCTGTCGGATCTGGACGGGCGGCTCCAGCAATGCAACCCCTCTTTCTGCGCTCTCGTCGGCTATTCCGAAGATGAGCTGCGCGGCCGGCACTTCGGTTGCCTCATTCATCCCGATGATCGCGATGACACTATCGGCAGGGCTCGGGGCCTGCTCGAAGGCGGCGTGAGCGCCATCGAGATTGAGAGCCGCTACGTCCACAAGAACGGCAGGACCGTGTGGGTCCGCAAAACCATGTCGACCTTGCCCGACGAAGCCGGCAAGCCCTCGGGGTTCATCGTGCTGGCAATGGATATCAGCGAGCGCAAGAAGCAGGAGGAGTTGTTGCACCGAAGCGAGACGCGATTTCGCGGTCTCTACGAGCATGCCTTGGCCGGCATTACGTTGTCGGATTGGAACGGGCGGCTTGAGCAATGCAACCCCGCCTTCTGCGCCCTCGTCGGCTATTCCGAAAGCGAGCTGCGCGGCAAGCATCTGGGCTTGCTCCTTCATCCCGACGATCGCGACGACGATATAGACAGGGTTCGCCGCCTCCGCCGAGGCGACCTGGCCGCCATCGAACTTGAGAACCGATTCGTTCACAAGAACGGGCAGCCGGTCTGGGTGCGCAAGATCGTATCAACGTTACCCGACGAAACCGGCAAGCCCTCGCAGCTTTTCGCGCTTGCCATCGATATCAGCGAGCGCAAACGGCAAGAGGAATTACTGCGGGAGAGCGAGGCGCGGCTTCAATTGGCGCTCGAGGCCGGGGGCGCCGGCACGTGGGAGAGCTTACTCGAGAGCGGGGAAATTATCGCCACGGATCGGGCCTTGACCATGCATGGGCTAGCGCCCGGCAGCCCAATGACGCAGGACAGGGCGCTTGCAACGGTCCATCCGGAGGACCGGCCGAAAGTCGAACACGCCGTGCGCGAAACGCTCGACAACGGCGGGCCCTTTCACGTCGAGTATCGCTCCCAACAGCCAGACGGTTCGATGCGTTGGCTGGATTTGCAAGGCAAAGTTCGTGAGACGGCGGGGCAACGGCGGCTCATCGGTCTGGCCCGGGACATTTCCAGCCGCAAGGCCTCGGAAGCGGCGGTCCAAACGAGCCAAATGCGCCTACAGTTGGCCCTCGACGCCGCTCGGCTGGGCTGGTGGGTCTACGACGCGGTCCAGGGCAGGGCGTCATGGGACGAGCGCTTCAAGGCGATCTTAGAGATCGTCGATCCGCAAACCGACGTTGCCGGCATCATGGCACGCGTACCGCCTGAGGACGCCTCTAGGCTCTGCGCTGCCGCTGCCGCAGCACTTAATCCGCGCGATCCGCAGCCCTTTGTCGGCGAATACCGCATCCGCCAGGCGGATGGCGAAATCCGCTGGATAGAGGTCTACGGCATGGCCACCTTCGAAGGAGGGAGTGGTGAAGGCCGCCGCGCCGTCGTTATGGCCGGAACCGCCGCCGATATCACTGAGCGCAAACGCGCCGAAGAGCGCCAGCTCCTGCTTGTGCGCGAGCTCAATCATCGCACCAAGAATTTGCTTAGTGTGGTGCAATCGATCGCCAACCAGACTGCCGCATCGAACCCCACTGATTTTGCGGAGCGCTTCTCCCAGCGGATTCAGGCGTTGTCGGCTAACCAGGACCTCTTGGTGCGAAGCGATTGGCGGGGTGTTGATATCGAGGACCTCGTGCGCGCCCAACTCGCCCACTTTGCTGACCTGATCGGCGAGCGCATCATGATCGAGGGGCCTCATCTGAGTGTAACGCCGCAGGCGGCACACAGCATCGGCATGGCGCTGCACGAGCTTGCGACCAATGCCGGCAAATATGGCTCATTATCGGATGACCATGGCGGCGTCACAATCGATTGGCGACTGGAGGACGGCCAATTCAGTATCGGCTGGATCGAGCACGACGGACCACGGGTGAGGCCGCCAAAGCGGCGGGGTTTCGGCAGTACGATAATCTCAGCCGTCGCCGAGGCTAGCGTTGGCGGCGAGGTTAAGCTTGATTATGCGTCCACCGGGATTGTCTGGCGGTTGAAATGCGCCGCGAGCAAGGCCCTGAGTGCGGGGGCGTGAGAGCGGCAACCAGCCGAGGCTGCCCGGATCGCGCGAAGCGAAATGCCGAACAGTGAAGAATTGCCGGGACGGAGTTCGTCCCTCCGTCGCCTGATTGCGAGCGTGGCAACCTGCCAACCGGCGGAGCGTTCCGACGTCGCCAACGCAGGCAGCCTCGCGTGCGTCCGTTTTCGGTGATTGCAAACCGAGAGCGGTTGTACTTGGTGGCGGCCGCCAGCCGAGGCTTCAACCGGCAGGCCGATGTCCGCCAGAGCATTGGAGGAGGCCCGGCGCGTTGATGGCGTCCTTCACGCACCGGCAATAGCGGTGCGCGAAACCGGGTCGTTCAACGCTTCAACGATGACGCAGTCAACGTTGAAACCACGAACCTGAACGCTAGATACATCAGGACTTGTGCATCCAATGTGAAAGTTGAGGTGACCACGCAGCAATCTTTGCGCATTTCGTTGGGAGCGGGAAGGGCGGTAGACGGCGCGGCCGGCTTGGTGCTACAAACCGTGGCCCGCCTTTGTGCGCCTGTCCGGCCCCGTCATTACGGTGGGGTTACCGGACACACAGCCTCAAGCCTTACCAGGTGCTTCGACGGATCACAGGCCGCGCGTGTCGCAGGAGGAACGGGTGTGCATGGAACCACAGATTTTTTCCCGCAAACTGCGTCGGCAGCGCTTTGCAGATGCCGCCATGGCAGGTCTGTTCATTTCGGTGGCGCGCGCCGCCTGACGATGCCACGGACTGTTCCCAGATCCGACCGGCCGCGTGGTCGAGGGCGGTACCGTGGTCCCGATTTGAGCTATGCGGATGTGGCGCAATCTGCCTGCTGAGCGATCCGGCTTCGCGCACACAGCTAAAAGTCTGGGACGCACATGTGTGCGGTCTGGCCGGAACTGTATCGCAGAACTCACACCATGGTCTGTTGCGCTGATAGGCAAGGGGTAGGTCGATGTACGGATTGTTCGGTCGAGGCTCGATCCGGGATTTGACGCCGGAGGAAGTGGCCGAAGGTTTAGCCGCCGACAAGATCATGCTGGTCGATGTGCGCGAGCCCAACGAGACCGCCCGTGAACGCATTGGCGGCGCGCTGCTGGCGCCGCTGTCGCAATTCGATCCCATTGAGTTGCCGGACCCGCAGGGCCGTGTCGTCGTGTTCACCTGCGCGTCGGGCGTTCGTTCCATCAAAGCCGCCGAGATCGCCCAGGCGGCCGGTTTCGCCTATGACGCCCATCTTGCCGGCGGCATAAAATCCTGGAAGGCCGCGGGATTGCCCGTAGACACCGAGGGCGAG
Source organism: Xanthobacteraceae bacterium (assembly GCA_030037185.1). The sequence continues at coordinate 4,335 of JASHRR010000484.1, forward strand.
TAGCCGGTGGCAAGTTGGCCGGCTAGCGCGGCTTTAAGCGCAACCCGGGAGCGGCGCTGCTGCAGCGAGAGGCAGTCCCGGATTTTCGCCGTTCAATCCGGGCGAGCGGAGTCCCGGCACGTTTGAAGGCTTGGCTCAGGCGCCAAATTCATGCGATCTTGAGGTCCCGACGGTTCAGCCGGAGGAAGCTCAATGGGAAAATCGGCGTTTGTTGCCTTGATGTTGGTGACGGTGGCAGGGTTCGCGCCGCGACCCGCAGCGGCCGCCTACGATCTTCCGTGGTGCGCGTTCTTGACCGACACCCAGAGTTACTCCTGCGCATTCACAAGCCTTCAGGATTGCTGGGCGACGGTGCTCGGCATCGGCGGCTATTGCAGGCCAAATTTCCGGCACCCCCAACCGCCCCCTCCGCCGGAGGCGGCGCCGCGGCGGACGAAGCGGCACCGTCCCGATTCTCATTGAGCGGGGTCGGTTGACGGCCTCGGGCCAACTGGAAGATTCCGGACAATGTCGTTGCGCGCAACCCCTCTTGTGGCAGCGCTGGTACTCCTGGCGGGGCTGCTCGTCGGCGTTGCGGAGGCGCCGGCGCAGCGCGATCGTGTCGTCAATGTCTACAACTGGTCGGACTATATCGAGCCCACTGTGCTCGATGCCTTCACCAAGGAAACCGGCATCCGGGTGCGTTACGACACGTTCGACTCCAACGACACCCTGGAAACGAAGCTGCTGGCCGGCAAGTCGGGCTACGACGTGGTGGTGCCGACCGCCTATTTCCTCGAGAGGCAGATCAAGGCGGGCGTGTTCCAGAAGCTCGACCGGGCAAAACTCCCCCATCTCGGCGCCGTGTGGCCTGCAATCGCCAAGCAACTCGCCCTCTACGATCCGGGCAACCAATATGCCGTCAATTACATGTGGGGAACGGTCGGCATCGGCTACGAGGTGAACAAGGCGCGGCAAATCCTCGGCCCCGGCCGGGAAATTAACAGCTGGAGCGCGGTGTTTGGTCCGGGTGAACTGGCGAAGTTCAAGGACTGCGGCGTCCACATGCTGGATTCCGCCGACGACATTCTGCCCGCGGCGCTGCATTTTCTGGGCCGCGATCCCAACTCGACCGATCCCGGCGACCTCGAAAATGCCGCTGACCTCGTCGCCAAAGTGCGGCCCGCCGTGCGCAAGTTCCACTCCTCGGAATATCTCAATGCGCTCGCCAGCGGCGAGATCTGTCTGGTCGTGGGGTTCTCGGGCGACGTCAAGCAGGCCCAGAAGCGCGCCGCAGAGGCAAACAATGGGGTCGAGATCGGCTACGCAGTGCCGAAAGAAGGCGCCCAGATGTTCTTCGACAACCTGGCGATCCCCAAGGACGCACGTAATATTGCGGAAGCGCACGCCTTCATCGACTACATGCTGCGGCCGGACGTGGCGGCGAAAAACACCAATTTTCTGTCCTATGCCAACGGCAATCTCGCCAGCCAGCCGCTGATCGATCCCGCAATCCTCAACGACCGCACCATCTATCCGGATGAGGCCGCCATGGCGCGCCTTTACACCATCAAGGCGCACGACGCCAGGACAACGCGATTGATGAACCGGCTTTGGATCAAGATCAAGACCGGCAGATGACACGGGTGCCCGCACTTCGCACGCTTCAATGGCGCGCAAAAGCGCCGGTAGCCTGCGCCGCACTCCTCTGATTTGATTTTGGCGCTATTGCCGGCATTTGGCTGCAGTCTTGCACTCGCAGCGCACAAACGGCAAGTCCGGGAAAATCTTGGGCCACCAACCGCCCTCATGCGCCGGGCTGAAATGCCAGTACCTGGGACGCCATCCACCGGAACATGCCTTGGCCAAACAGGCTGCCGAGCCCGGTGATCACCGCTGTGGTGCCGAGATTCCACACCAGGATCAAGACGGTCGCATCGTGATTGTGAAACAGCGACAGCGCGCTCGCCGTGATGGCCGCGACCGCGAGACCGCCCATCATGGCGACGGTGCCGCCGCGCAACAGCGCAGCGTAGCGCAGCATCGCAGCGAGCGCGAGCGCGAGCGGGGCGCTGGTAAGAACGAGCAAAGCGAGGCATCGGACCTCCTCGCCGGGGCGAATGCCGTCCGGCCCGGCGCTGACCCAATCGGTGAAACAGCCATAGCCGATCGTGGTGGTCCACGTCGCCAGCCCGGGCAGCGGCAGCACAAGCCACCAGCGCGAGCGGTCCGGAAGGCTGATCATGAACGCCGCGATGGTGGCCAGGATACCGGTGGCGAGCGCCGCCCCCATGCTCGCCGCAAACTTGGGTTCGTCAAGGCGCGCCATGAGATCCGCCCGAACGCCATGCTCGACGGCAATGAGCGCGAGAACAAGGCCGGCAAAGGCGAGCCAAAGCACGGCCCGAACGATTGGCGGGCGCAGCCGCCTCACCGGCGTTGCGGATTCGACCAATGTATCGATAAGCTCGCGAGTCGCGGTCACGGCGTTTGGCTCGTCTGTCGCAGTCGCTTCCGCAGCGACTTGATGGCCCGATGCACCGCCACCTTCAAGGCCGATACGGATCTTCCGCTCGCCAGCGCCGCCTCCTTCAAGGACATTTCCTTGAGTTTGAGGAGGTTGATGGCCAAGCGCTGATCAGGCGTCAGCGTAGCGATCGCCGCATGCAGGGCCGCGGCATCTGCGGATGTATCATCGAACGGGAAGTTCGCCGCATCGGGCGAAAAGGTTTCATGCTCGTGGGAGAAT
>JASHRR010000485.1 GCA_030037185.1 Xanthobacteraceae bacterium
GGCGACGCCATCTCGGCAATGTACCGGGGCTCGGCCTTGGACTCTGGATCGCCAGGATATTCGTTGCCGCCAATGGCGGAACGCTGTGCGCTGACAGCCCGGGCAGCGGCCTGGGAACCACAATATCAATTCGCCTTCCGGTTGCTGCTGGCATGGCACCGCAATTGGTGTCATTGAGCGATGCGCAAAGCGGCTAAACGATCCTGGTGATTGACCACCAACCGCAGATCAGTCGTTTCATCAGGGCCAATTTGGAGCTTTACGCTTTTCGGTTAGCGAAAAAATGGCTCGGCGGCCTAACTGCGGTGGTCCGCAGTCGACTGACCTGATGATCCTCGATCTCTGCTTGCCGGATATGAGCGGCCTCTCGAATGTCCCGGTCATCGTCCTGTCGGTCCAGGTTGGCGAGACAAGGTACATCTTCTGCGCAGCTGCGCAGACGGCTATATCATCATCGGTAAACTGCACGGCGGGCGGACTTGCTGACCAACCGGCTCGCGCAGATGCCGGGGATCGCGGTGCGGGCCGGCCCCGGCGGCCGCGTGCTGGAGCGCAGCTCAGCTAGAGCGGTGGCGAGGAAGATCGACCGCCTAGCCAATCGAGCCCCGCGTCCCGTACGGTGGGCCAAGCGCAAAGCGGCGGCTCGCAATGCCGAGACCCGGTAGGCACGTTGCGTTTAGGTCGGGCGCCACAGGCGGACTTGACCAGCCTGTACTCATCGGATGGGATTGCGCGACGATGCGCGAAAATGCGCGCGGTCTTCGCTGGGCCGCTTCTCTTTGATCCGGCCACAGCGTAACATGTGCAGTGGGATGCTGCTAAAATATGGGAGAAAGCCCGATGAGGTGCAGCGCGGGGATTGCTCTGCTCATGCTTGCCGCCGCCGTCGAGACTGCAGCAGCGCAGCCGTTTCCGGCCGCCGATACTCTCACCCCCCAACAATTGCAGGGCCGCAATTTGTTCAATCAGTCCTGCATGGTGTGCCATGTCAAGCTGCAGATCACGTCGCCTGCCAAATACGGCCCCGACTTGTCGAAGAACGTCCTCGGCGGCCAGGAAACCCTGATGCGCGAGATCATCAGCAGCGGCACGCCGAACATGCCAGGCTTCAAGTATCATTTCGAGCCCGACCAGATCGACGCCATTGTGGCCTATCTGAAGGCGCTGCCGGGCCCGGCGCCAAGCGCCAATCCGCCACGCTAATCCTATTCGCTGAAAGCTGGAGAAGATGCCATGTCTGCCATTTCGTCTTACGTCAGTGGTGGGAGCATGAGAATCGCATTCGCTGTGTCTTTGCTCGCGAGCATCGCGTTGCCGAGCGCCGTGTTTGCCGTCGAACCGTCAATCCTCACCGGCACCGTCGCGGGGCCGGACGGCGAGAGGATGGGCGGCGTGACGGTCTCGGCGAAGGCCGTCGGCTCGACCATCACCACCACCGTCTTCACCGACCAGGCCGGCGCCTACTATTTCCCCGCACTTCCTCCCGGTAGTTATCGTGTATGGGCGCAAGCGCTCGGCTTCGAGACCGCAAATGGCGAGGCTGAGCTGAAGACTGGCGGCCGGGCGGATTTTTCACTGAAGAAGATCGAGGACACCGAGCGGCTCATCCGCCAGCTGCCCGGCGACCTGATCCTCGCCGGATTGCCGGGGGACACCGCCGACGACATGCGCATGAAGCGCATCGTCCACAACAATTGCACAAGCTGCCACACGCCGAGCTACTTCCTGCAGCATCGCTTCAACGAGGCGGGCTGGCACGCCATCATCGAGGCGATGAAGAGCATCAACGTCTACGGCGTCTATCGGCCGAACCAGCACAACCCCGTGCTCGATTTCCACCAGGACGCGCTTGCCAAATACCTCGCCAAGACCCGTGGCCCGAACGGCGGCGCCTTCAAGATCACCAGCCGGCCGCGGCCGTCCGGCGAAGCCGCCCGCGCGGTGTTCAAGGAATACGACGTGCCGCTCAATCCGGACCAGCAGTTGCCGTCTGCGATGCCGCCCAACGATGGCAGCGAGTGGACCAAGGCCACCACGTCCCGTGCGGGTTCGCTCCCACACGATGCCGCGCCAGATCTCGACGGCAATCTGTGGTTCGCAGCCGTTGCGCCCAATAAGACCATGTCAGTCGGCCGCATTGACAGCAAGACCGGTGCGCTCAAACCGTTCCGGATCGATGCCGCCAACGGCAACGCCGCCAATGTGCATGGCCTCATCCGCGACGCCAGCGGCATCATCTGGTTCAACGCATGGATGCCCAAGGGGGGCCTCGCAAAGGTCGATCCCAAGACCGAGAAGGTTTCAGTCTACCTGCCGCCGGAAGGCATGTCCCATATCGACGGGCCGGTGACGCTCGACTACGACAGCAAGGGCGGCATTTGGGCCGGCACCAATGACGGCGCGCTGCGCTTCGATCCAGCCACCGAGAAGTTCACCGAGTTCAAGTCCGTAAATCCGCGGGGACCGCACGGCGCGATCGGCCAGACCTACGGCATCGTCGGCGATAGGGACGGCAACGGCTACTGGTCCCAGATGGCGTTCGACACCATCGTCAAGGCCAACCTCGCCACCGGCGAGACCACCGAACTGAAGCTGCCGCCCCTCAAGGACGAGCTGGCGCGCGCGACCCCCGCCGACAACGCCTTCTATGCAACCTATGGGCCGCGCGACATTGGAACACCGTTCCCATGGTCGCAAGGACCGCGCCGGATGGGCATCGACCGCGAACGCGGGATTATCTGGGTCGCCAATTCCTGGAGCGGCACGCTCGGCCGGATCGACGCCAAGACCATGCAGGCGACCCTTATTGCGCTGCCGAACACGTTCACCAATCAGCCCTATGCCGCGATACCCGACAAGAATCAGAACGTGTGGACGCCGCTGTGGACCACCGACCAGATCGCCAAATACGACTCGCGGGCCGGTACCTGGACGATGTTTGATCTGCCGACCCGGGGCACCGAAGTCCGCATCCCGTCGCTTCTTGAGCGCGGCAACGATGTCGAAGTGGTGTTCGCCTATGCGCGATCGAGCAAGATCGCGGTGATGTCGGTGCGCAGCGAAGCCGAGATGGCGGCCGCGAAGGCGCAATAGGGAGCGTGCAGGTCGTAACCGGGATTCGATGCAGCGAAACGCGCCGGCTCTCGGCCGCCTTCTTCGACAAGACGACCTGACAAGATGGCCGCAAGCCGAGCCTACGGCGGACAGGACCGCGGCAACGCCGCGGCCTACCACGCCTATTACGCCGCAATGGATTCCACGATGCGCCAGAAGCTGGCGTTTGTTGGAGCGCATTTTCTGCTCGATCCAGGCTCCCGGATCGCGGACATGGGATGCGGCTCCGGCTATGGAACCTACCAGCTCGCCCTTCTCAATCCACATGTGAACTTAGCTGACCAGAAAGCCTCAAAAACGTTGATTAACCGAGGCTTACGGAACGGCTGGTAATCGTCGGGTAAGCAAACGTCACGTCCGTATATACGCCCAACGTCTGCCCCTCCCCTCCTCCGCTCGGGACGATAAGGGAAGGGGAACGCCTACCTGTAGGCTTGACAAATAGCCCACGAGCGTACAAATACTGGTACAAACGGGAGTGAGCTATGGGACATGTTTCCTATTCAGAATTTCGCCAGAACCTCGCCAAGTACATGGATCAGGTCGCGGACAGTGGTGCTGAACTCCATGTTACCAGACAGGGGGCACGTTCGGTTGTTGTGATGTCAGAGGCCGAATTCAACTCCATCATGGAGACGTTCCATCTTCTCCGCAGCCCTGACAATGCAGCAGACCTTGACGAGGCAATTGCTGAACTCGATGCGGGACGCGGGATTGAGCACCCGCTAATTCCGTGAGGATTATTTGGCGACCCAAGGCACTCGCGGACTACAAGGATTGGAACGACGACGTCCGCAAGCGCATCAATGAACTTGTAAAGAGCATCCAGACTGACGGTCCGCTCAAGGGCGCTGGGATGCCTGAGCGGCTCCGTTACAAGTGGAGCGGATGGTGCTCCCGCCGGATAATCAAAGAGCACCGGCTGGTTTATCGAGTGGTTGGCGAAGGGGATGAGGCTGTGCTCGAAATAGCGCAGTGCTTGTACCATTACAGCCGACGCTAACCTCCGCGCATTTCAAATACGGGACACTTCAGCTCACCGTCCACTTCCGCGACGGTGCATCACCGCCACTGTAATACTCCACGGTCTTCGCGATCATCTCCTCCATCCAAGGCACATATTGCGGGAAGTTCTGTATCGGGTCCGGCGAGGAAATCATAAGCAGTCTTGCCAACACGTTGACGGTGGCGCTCAACGCGACAGCAACATCCTGCTTTGATTGATGGCTGGCGTAATTAAACAGTTGATCGCTCAAAATCACGACTTTCGCTGTGAATTCACTCAACGGCACACCCTCATCAATCGGGACAATTTTCTTAGGCATACGGCTGACCTTCTTCATGTCGTGGCGGTGCCGATCGCGTCAGGTAAACATAAGGAGCACAGGTAAATGCCAATATCAAAGCGCATGAACTTAGTTCCCGGCGAGGTTTGGAGTCTCCCGTCTATGAACCACACTCGGGTCGTTGGCCAAAACGACGTTGTTTATCTCGAATTTGAGACAGCGGAATGCAGCCACGGACCCGAATGTCATCATCAGCCACTGAAATCGACCATTCTGGTTCCGATAAATCCACTTGATGCTGCAGGCCTCCTTCGTTCTCTAAGGAATGCGCAGCAACAGGGCCTAATCCCGCACGTCGCAGAGCCCAGTTCGCCACAGAAATCCAATTGATGATTCCCATCAGAGTCTCCTCTTGTCTGTAGTCCTACTAATTATCAGATCGTCTCTTTCGGGATCGGCCCAGGTTCATAAACGACGTCGTACTCGGTCTCCACAATATAAATCCTGACGTCAGGTCCAGATACTGTGTACTTCTGCTGAATGACTGGCGGCGGCGGACCCGGTGTCGGATGCGGCGGAGCCTTATACGGTGTCGGCCACTGGAACGGCGGCCACGTTGCCCACTCGGCCAGAATACCAGGAAGAGGATTGCGCTCCGTGAACGGCGGGTTGGGCACCACAAGCGCCGATGGAGGCAGCTTGGTCCGCAATGTCGGCAACGGAGGCGGAGGCTGCCACGCATTCACTACGATCTCAGCGTACCACGCAGACTTACTGTAGTGTTGGAATGGCGGATTAGGCGTAACGAGGCTCGCAGGCGGGCTGTAGGTCGGCAAGACCGGCATAGGTGATGGTGGTTGCCATGCCTGTGAGGTAATTGCCGCCAGCCAAGCGGACCTTGCGGGACTCTGAACAGGAGGAGCGGGTATCTTAAGCTGAGAGGGATTGCCGTAGATAGGCAATGTCGGGAGCGGTGGCGGAGGTTGCCAAGCCATCGCCGCAATCTGCGCCATCCACGCAGACTTAGCAGGATGCGCGAACGGCGGATTGCCCACCTGAAGCAATGCAGCGTCGAGATACTTCGGCAGGATCGGCTGCGGATCGGGAAGGAACCACTGCCGAATGATGCTGTGC
>JASHRR010000486.1 GCA_030037185.1 Xanthobacteraceae bacterium
GCGCCCTATCCCGGACACCGATCGCTTCGAATTGTTCTACTGGTCAAACGCCAAAGGTCGTTGGACGACCTTCGGCAACATGGGACGCATGAAGCTGATGTTGAAAAGCGCTCACGAGATCGTGGAAAACGATCCAATCTTCAGGGTCCCGCGGTCCCGGTGAGCCCAGTCAAAATTGGCCAAAGTCAAGCTGAGCGTGAACCTAAACAAGGTGGCTCTGTTGCGGAACTCGCGCCGTACTGGGGTGCCCAACTTGCTGCGGTTCGCCGCGCTCGCACGAGAGGCGGGGGTGGACGGCATCACCGTGCATCCACGACCGGATGAGCGGCACATTCGCCACGCCGATGTGCTGGGGTTGGCAGACCTCATGCGACCGTGGCGACCCGGGTTCGAACTGAACGTTGAAGGCTACCCGGACAAACGACTCCTCGAGATCGTCGCCGCAGTGCAACCAGAGCAGTGCACGCTCGTACCCGATGCACCGGGAGTCCTCACCTCGGAAGAGGGATGGAAGCTTTGCAACGAGGATATCCCCCTGGTCCAATCCGCGGTCACGGCGGTGAAGCAATTTGGCTGTCGGGTGATTCTGTTCGTCGATCCCGACCCTGACGTGGTGGTGCGTGTACCGGGCACCGGTGGCGACGGGATCGAAATCTACACCGGCTCCTATGCCGCCTCCGTGCGCAATGGACGACATTGAAGCATCGCTAGCCTGCGCCGAGACTGCGCGGCGCGCCGCCCATCTCAGCCTTAAGGTGAACGTTGGCCACGATCTGAACCTCGAAAATTTACCATCGCTGGTGGCGGCACTGCCGAGCATGACTGAGGCGTCGATTGGTCACGAGTTGATAGCGGACGCACTCATGATGGGATTTGGTGCCACGGTCGCGGCCTACAAGGCCGCACTAACCGGCAAAGCATAGGTCCCGTTCCCAACATGGCTCAGCGCATTACGATCTTCAGTGGGACGACAGCCGATTTCTCAGCGGTGGAGGCGTTCTATGCCTTCGGATATTTTCAAGCGATCACGGCGGATTGCGTCGTGATCAGCGCCAAGGCGGAGGACAAAAGATTGTCGGAGGAGTGCGCCTTTCGCAAGAAAGCGGCGCGCTGGTCCATCTTCACCGACTCGGGCCGCACCTTCCTGAAGGAGATCGGTGCCCGCCCGCGGGGGCGGGCACGTTGGGCAGTGCTCGAGATCAGACAGCCTTGCGAGCATTATCCCACGCGAGCCGGTAGATATCGGCACGGGTGATGCCCAGATCGGCCAGTTCGCGGTCGGACAGATGATTGAGTTCTCTGAGATTGGCGTTAAAACGCCGCCAGTCTGCGTAGGTTTGCCTCAAAGTCGAAAATAGCATGGCATGGGTTCTCTTGAGAGATGGTTGGATTTCGCCGCCAGAGGCGGCATTGTGAGATGTAGATAAGAGATTGAATCGAAAAGCGAATTATAGGCTTCAACGCGCAGCTATGCAGCAAACGCATAGGTCGAAGCTGACAGCTCCAATTTCCGTAGTGGGACCACAGACGACATTTTCCGCGGAGCCGACGCAGTCAAGCTCGTGATCGCTCTTTGGCGAGGCAAGGTGCCGACCGGCGCGATCATCAATCATCACTGCTTGATCAGTTGAATGAGTTTGGCCCACACTTTCCGGGCTAAAGCCGGGATGGATTTGTGACCGAGGATGCTCGGTAGGCCTTATCAGGCGTACGAGAGATGAGTCCCATCCATTTTGGAGCGGAGCTGCCACGGGTATGCAGGATTTTGGTACGAGCCATTGGCAGGGGCGCTCGGTCTCAGTGCCGGCGAAGGTCATCGGCTGGTTTGAATGATATCTCGATTAGCCAAAGAACACAGCGCACAGTGAAGCGCATGAAGCAATAGGTGAGGCACACCATGACCCCTGACACGAGCAGAGCTTGCAAAAGGTCGATGAGAGTTGGCATGGCGCGGCGACACCCTCCTGCTCACAGGTCCCGGGATTGATCGCTAGTGCTAGGACCTTGTCGAGACGAACATTGTGTGACTGAGAACGTTCCCCGGCAATTAAATGAGAATCAAAGTCTATAGAACAAGTCTTTGCTCCTAGTCCTTCTAATCACACGTTCGCGAGTGATTTCTGGAGCACAATCACAGATTTGAGACCGCAGACCCTGCTCGTGCGGCGCACGCCCAAGATTGGCGTTTCGGTCCGGGAGCGTACAGCATCCTTGCTGAGGCCGAGGAGGTGGGCGCACCCCAACCGTTTCTCCGTCCCTAACGGCCGACCACGAAGACTTCGAATTTCTTCGCGTGTCCCGATGTACGTTGCTGCGCCGCATGGTCAAAATATTGATCGGAGGCTGATTCAAGGAAATTGAAGCGCGTTGATTGTTGCTCAGCCCTTCGTGGCTTTACCGGTCGACCGTGTAAGCAATGTTCGGTGACACCTGGGCATTTGCCAGCGCATAGTTGTCTTTGCACACATGCAATCGACCTCCAGCCACAGGATCAACCAAGACTTTTCCGCCAGGTTACGCGGCTTCTTGATGATAATAATGCAACAGCCCGCCCCAGCCTTCCGCGACACTGCACAGGCCCGCCTCGTCGCGTTTGCGTCAGGTCGAGTTGAACAGCTTGCGCTGCCGATGCGCAGCCCGGGCGGACACGATCCTGGCCTGGTACCGTAAGCTGGTCGCCCGTAAATTCTCTGGCTCGCAGGCTCGTCATCCGGGCCGACCGCGGCTCAAGCGCGAGGTGGAGCAACTGATCATTCGCATGGCGAGCGAGAACCGGGACTAGGGCTACGACCGGATCGCGGGCGCCATGGCCAATCTCGGGTATGTGATTTCGGATCAAACGGTTGGCAATATTCTACGACGGAACGGCCTGTCACCTGTGACGGACCGCAAGCGCACGACCCCATGGTCGGTCTTCATTCGAACCCACTGGCGCTGCTGGCGGGAACCGACTTCTTCACCGCAGAGGTGCTCACGCTGCGCGGTCTGGTGACCTACTACGTGCTGTTTTTCATCCATCTTGAGAGCCGCCGGGTGGACATTGCTGGAATCACGGT
>JASHRR010000487.1 GCA_030037185.1 Xanthobacteraceae bacterium
TTGACAATTGGGCCCGCGACGCTGACGCGGCCTCAGGCGCCGGCCTTACCTGCGCGCAACTGGTACCAAAAAAGCGGTTGAAATCCGACGCTTTCGCATGAGGCAAACACTGCTCGCCGCGGCGATCGCAGAGGTGCAGCAATTCGGCGGGCTCGTGCTCATTTCGGCGGCCCCGGCTTGGTCCCTGTCACCAGGGTAGTCCGCGGAAACGCGGGTCCCCACCAGAAATGCCACCCCAGACCACGCCTCCCCACGCCGATGAAACCGAGCGCCTCGAGCTTTTGCGCATAGGTCAGGGTCCATGCAAGGTCGGCGATCGCTACGCGCCCACCGGGTGCGAGCGCGCGTGCGATCTCTTCGATAGCCCGGATTCGCCCAGCGAGATCAGGGATGTTGTGGATCGCCAGGCTGGAGACGATCAGGTCGAATGAGGCATCTGGAAACGGCATTGACCTCATGTCGCCGGTCACGACTTCACAGCGCTCGCGCACACCTTCCGCCACCAGGTTGTGTTCGGCCGCCTCAGGGCTATTACCCGACTGATCGGCCGTCCAGAGGTCGATCCCGACGGCACGTCCGCGCGGCAGACGCTCGGCGACCATCGTCAAGACCGCGCCGCGACCACAGCCGGCATCGAGCACCCGCTCGTCGCCTCGCAGCCGCAGCCTGTCGAGAATCTCCGACCACACCAGGAACTTTCCGCGCCGGGTGGTGTGGAGATAGATGCCGAGCGTAGTGCACAGGAGCGTGGCGACGAACGCCGCGACGGCAGCGGTGATGACGAATCCTACCAGCGCCAGCACCGCCGTCGCCACCAGCAACGCGCCAGTGACGGCTGTCATCCCCAGAATTTCGGTCATGTTGGCGTCGAACCCGTACTCCCCTCGGCGGCGAATCCTAGTCATGACGCCATGCCGTTTCGAGAAACTCCATCACCCGATCGTCCTTGGGCGCAATCCCATTCTTGTGGAGAACGATGCCTAAATTGCTCCGATGATAGGCTCCATGCAGGCACACGTAATGATCTCGGCGGCCGCATGCGGCCCGGGGCTCCGTCGGTGAACACAAATCCACGAACTGATCGAAATCGCTCTCCGGCAATTTGCCGGCATAAGACGTGTCCAGTCGTTTCGACTTGCCTCACGCTGCTCGCAGGCGCTCGAAAGCCCGTCATTTCCTCGGATCGCGGTGCATGAAACCTGTGGGGCAGCCCCAGCAAATGATGTTGAAAGACCTTATCGACAAGATGCACGTGGTCGAAGATACGAACGAGGATCTCTGCGTCCTGCGCATCCAGTCGTTCGAGATTCTGGCCGGCAACATCATCGAGGCCGCAGTCGGCCCACTGTTTGTAGTGAACGAGCTGCGGATAAGGCTCACCACAAGTCATCTTGCCAATGTGATCCATGTCCTGCTCCTTCTCCCCATCCGCGCAAAGCACAGCCGTTAACGTTGGACGTTAGCTTTGCGCCTTCGCCTGCTGCACATTGCGATGTGGATACGGCACCAGCCTGCGGATGCACTCCTACTGCGCTGCGTTCAGTCGGTTATTCTGATGCGGAAAAACTATAAGTGATCGCTCATATTGCATACTCGCATTCGAGGATCGGACGCAAAAATCGCGAACAGATCCCAGAAGATCAGTATCGCAGGAGCGGTCGCGTCTGACTGTGGATGCGGTTCTCGAAGCGACTGCTCGCATTCTCGTGACGACGCATTTGATCGCGCAAGCAACGGATCGCCCACATGGCGAGTGTCAGCATCAGATCTCTGTACCACTACTTCCCGAACAAGGAAGCCGCTGGTGGCCCGGTGATCGATCGCCACAACAACGAGACGATGCAGCTGTACGGGAATCGCTGGCTAGGGTGGCGATGCAGCCAGTCGAGGCGATATGCGAACTCGTCAAGCTCGGATCGACGCCCATCGCGTCAATCGGAAGGTACACCGCGTGCTGGTGGATCTCGATGGCCCTCGGCGCGCCTGGTTCCGGTCCGCGATGCAACGACAGCGAGACTTGCCGGCAACGACCGCTTGGCGACAACCGATGCGGAACACGGTCGATCCATCGATTGGTCTGTGCCTGAGTTGCACATCTTTCGGTCAGGTACGGGCTGCACTGATCTGGGCAGCTCGAACGCCACGACAGTTCGTCATCGCTTTCGCAGATATCGGACTACAAGCCCCGTCACGTCGTCCACAAACCGTCCTGCTTTTTCGCCTGCGAGGATGTCCGGGCGATGCAAGACCGCCGCATGCGTCAGCGCCTCCAGCGCCGTCACGCAGATGAAGGCTGCGATATCCGTGTCGGCAACATCGACCTCGTCTCGATGCGCCTCGAGATAGCCTCGAATAAGCGCGTAACCAGCTTGGACGCCAGCCTCGACATTCTCGAGCCGCCCGACACGCGGGATCTGTTCGGAAAGGACGCGATGAAGCTTCGGATCAACGCGATGCGCGTCGATTCCGACCGAAACCAGTTCGCGCGCGGCGATCTCGACCGGGCTCGCGGCTATCTTGACAAATGCATCGCGGACAACCTGCTGCAATTCGTCCGTATGGCGGTCGATGACGGCCGCTACTAGCGCCTCCTTGCTCGGGAAGTACTGGTAGAGCGAGCCAATGCTGACACCGGCCACCGCCGCGATCCTGTTGGTAGATGCCTTGTCGTAGCCCTCCTTAATCAAAACGCGAGCGGTCGCTTCCACGAGCGCACCCACGGTCACGCGAGATCGCTTTTGAGAGGCCGATTTTCTCGGATTTGTCTGCGGTTTTCGAGCCATGTCCGCTTCGCCGGGAACATCAGTACATACAGTGCGCGATTGCTCATATTTTGTCGATGCCCAAAAACGACCCGGCGGCTTTGCGGCCGCTTGGCGGCCTTGCCGTCGTCCCTCTTCTCCGTACCAGCCCGAATGCAGGCTCTGGAATGTATACCCGGGTTATGGAGACAAAGATGAAGAAAGGAACACTCGCTGTTTACCGCGGTTCTCGCCATCTCGCTTGCGGTGTGCATCACCTTGATGGCGGTGCGCACCAGGTGAATGGTCCGGAGATCATGCGTTTTCCAGCGGCGACCGGTCGGTTGGGGTCGGACTCGACGCTCGGCGCCCGCCGATCACCGGCGAGATGACCAAGCAAGGCCTCAGCTGTCCCCGCAGACCAGCCATGGAATCCCCGTTCCCGTCCAAACAAAGAGAGGTTGGCGCGGCAGCATTGTGAACGGGTGGGTGCAGTACGTGACTGCAAGACCAGCCTGCGCCATGGGATGGAGTGTAACGGACGACCGCGACGATTGAGATACGAAAAGGGCCGCCCAGAGGGCGGCCCTGGTTCGGTGGAAGGGGCATTCACTCCATCGACGCAGTCATCACTCCGCGGCTTGCAGATGACGCGATGGCGGAGGCAGTCCTCGTCCGATCGCCCGTGCCTCGTCGATCCAAGCCGCGATAGCATCCTTTACGGAGGCAAGTGCCTCCGTCTGACACGCAGCCAGGAAGGTCGGGTAGCAGCGCAACGAAGCCGCCGCCCTCGTTCTGCGGCAGCGGCTCTATGATAACCGGGTACTCAAGGTCTGCCACGTTCGCTCTCCACCTGTTCCACGAACCAGACGATGCGGCAAATATAGAACGCCTTGACCGGCCGACGGTAAGAAAAAGTACCACCAGCGATCGCGGGTATCTCGGCGCGGGCGCAGGAGCCTAACAGGGTCTTGATCAAGAGAAGACCATCTCCCTTCTCAGGGTCGCCGAGTGTTTGCTCGCTGCGGGCGATATAGCTACCGCGCGTTGGTCGATCCCCTTCCCGGAAGTTATATCATCGGTCGGCGACGTTGAGGTTGGCATGCTGGTTCGAGCTCGGCCTCACGCTCGATCGGTCCTATGAGGCAGCGGATCGGTGCTTGCTCGCCCTTTGCGCTCAAGGCGGTCCGTTCGGTCTTAGGGTCTGGTGCAGAAGGTCAGCCCGTAGCAGGACCTGGACCGATAGGCGGGCAACGATGCGGCCTCCGATTTGTCTCAGAGCGGCCCAAACCGGCTGTTCTGCCACGGCCCGAGCTGCAAACGTCAGAGCTACGACCTTTTAGCCTCGCATGACGGACCCCCTTGATCAGTCCTATGCGATGCAATATCATTCTCAATTCTGATTACTGATTATTCTCCGATTATTCTCCATTCTGCCGGCAAGATCGTCGAATGAAAATAGAGTCCACCACTGCGCCACCACCGGAGGGTTCGATGACGACCGCCACGCGACTTGGAAATGTTCTTACGGGCTTGTCCTTCGGCGCAATAGCGAGCGCGGGTATACTGGCTTTGCCGATCGTAGGGAGCCATCCGGCGATGGCTCAAAACCACGGTCCGGCGGCGCTGGCTGGCACCGTATCCTCAACGGAAGAAGGAAAAATGGAAGGCGTTGTGGTCAGCGCCAAGCGCCCTGGCTCGACCATCATGGTTTCGGTCAGCACCAACGCGCAAGGGCAGTACAGTTTTCCGCAGGACCGACTCGTCCCCGGTGCTTATGACATCACCATCCGTGCTATCGGATACACGCTCAAGCCGACAACCGCGACGATCGAATCGGGCGGCCCCACGCAACTTGACCTGAGCCTCGGCAAGGCCGCGCCGGACGTTCTCGCCCTTCAAATGTCCAACAGCGAGTGGATGCAGAGCGCGCCGGGCACGCCCGGGCAGAAAATGGCAATGCTGAGGTGTTACGATTGTCATGGCCTGCAGCGTCCGTTCTTTTCCAAGGACAATGCGTCGGAAATGGCGTTCACGCTGCAACGCATGACCGCGCATGCTGCCAACGCTTCTCCCAATTTTCCGTTCTTCCTTCAGAACGCATCCGAGAGATTGAGCAGTCCGCCGACCAAGGGGCAGGCGGAATTAGGGGCCTACATCGCTTCGATCAACCTCAGTGCGGGAGAAACGTGGCCTTACAAACTGAAGACCCAGCCCCGACCGACCGGCAAATCAACTCAGGCCATCATCACGACCTACGATCTGCCTTACGAAGCTGCGCCTCACGACACGCTCCTCGACAAAGCGGGCAACGTGTGGTTCTCCGATTTCCAGCACCATGTCATTTCGAAGCTGGACCCCAAGACCGGCAAGGTCACCCGCTATCCGGTTCCCATCTCGAAGCCCGGCTTTCCGACGGGCGGCCTCATGATCACGATGGATAAGGATGGAAACGTCTGGGAAGCCATGATGGGGCAGACGCAATTCGCCAAGCTCGATCCGAGGACGGGAAAGGTTTCAATCTACCTCGCGCCAGACTGGAAAAAGGGCGACACGCGGTCCACTATGATCGACGCCCTGCATTCGGACGTTGACGGGAAATTGTGGGCCAAGACCAGTGGCGGCCCCGACCCCGGCCACGCCAACAAACTGTATCAGTTTGATCTCGCCACCGAAAAATTCCACGAGGTCCTGCCGCCGACCGGAAAGCGCGATATTGCCGCTTACGGACTGGTCACCGACCTCGACAACAATGTCTACGGCCTCGATAACAATCCGGACCAAAGGCAAATCTGGCGCACCGACGCCAAGACGGGGGAGACAACTTACATCGATCTTCCGCTGGGCGTGGGTGGCGCGAGGCGAGGACATATCGACTCGCAGAACCGCCTATGGTTCTCTCAATTCCATGCCAATCGTTACGCGATGTACGACCCCAAGAGCGGCCATATCACGCAGTGGGAAGTGCCGGTCACCTATGCGGGTGCCTACGATGTTGAGTCTGACGAGGGCAAATATGCCTGGGGCGCCGATATGAGCACCGATCTGGTTCAGCGCCTCAATATCGAGACCGGCGAATGGAGCTCTTACCTCCTGCCCACTTCCATCAATACGCGTCATATCGACGTACAGAAGAGTGCCGATCCCAACGTCCTCTCCAGCATGTGGACCGAAGGCCAGCAGTCGAGCAAGATCGTCCATATTGAGCCGCTTACGCCGTAACGAACCTTTTCATTACGTAGCGTTGAAGTGCCCAAGGAGCGTCGAGACGCTCCTTGGAGCGGCGATCCGTTTGATCCGACCGCAGCGCTGTCATCAGCTCGAATATTGAGCCAGATCTCATCGGAAAAGTCTGAGAGCACCGCTCCAAGAGAAACAGGCACGCCAACGCCATAACTTTTTCCTTTTCGTTGGCGC
>JASHRR010000488.1 GCA_030037185.1 Xanthobacteraceae bacterium
GCTTGGGCGCAGGAGCCGCACTCTTCGCCGGTGTCTGCCAATGGGCCTTCCTCGCCCCGGCCGCCGCAAACGCGCGTGCCGCTCGGCGGGGCGGACCACACCGTCGTTAACGTCCACTCGCGTCTGCGGCCCAGCCCCGCCGCCTCCGCACGAGGAGAGAAGCACGCCCCATTGGCGCCCGACGCCGCCATCATGACGGCGCGCCAGGCCGCCGCCAGCGCCGCCAGCCTCGACGTGCTGCGCGCCATAATTGAGCGGTTCGAGGGGTGCGCGCTGCGTTTCACAGCCAAGCAGCTGGTGTTCGCCGACGGCAACCCGCAGGCCAGGGTCATGTTCGTCGGCGAGGCTCCTGGCCGCGACGAGGATATCGCGGGGCGGGCGTTCGTCGGGCGCTCGGGCCAGTTGCTCGACCGCATGATGGCCGCAATCGGTCTTGATCGCACCGCCGCCTACATCGCCAACGTCGTCCCCTGGCGTCCGCCCGGAAACCGCACGCCGACACCGCAGGAAACCCAGATCTGCCTGCCTTTCATCAAGCGCCAGATCGAACTCGCCGATCCCGACATCCTGGTGTGTCTCGGCGGCCCTTCCGCCGCCGCACTGCTCGGCCTGACCGGGGGCATCCGCAGGTTCCGCGGCCGCTGGTGCGCTTACCATACTGGCACTCGGGAAATTCGCGCCATCGCGACTTTCCACCCTGCCTATCTGTTGCGCACGCCGCTGGAAAAACGGTTTGCTTGGCGGGACTTTCAAGCCGTCGAGACGGCGCTGGCGCGATAGCCGCCGGTATTTTCAACCTGGCTTTGCTTCGACACCGAGGCTCCTGCTTGGGGTTGCGGGCCGCGCCGTTACCGGCCGCCGGCTCCTGGGGGCGAATGGCTGCACCGAGCTCGCATAACGATCGCTCCCGGCCGGCTGCTGTCGACAATGAATCGCCGACCGCCGGCCAACTGGCGGCCTCTTTTTTTCCACAGCAAAGCGAACACCCCGGGCCGGGCTCGCACAATCAGGCCGATAAAAAGTCACAATCTGCTGCATTTTTCCAATGATTTCACGGCCTTTTAGGCAGAAGCGTTGCAATAACGCCACTCACTGTTCGAATTCGGACAGATTAACGCCAATTGATACGGACGACCAGAAGGCACGGTGCTAGGCACCCCCCGCTTCGAGAAGCACAATCAAGGAGAGGGGCTCATGCGAACTAAACTTTGGTGTGGTATCGGACTGCTTGCTTCGGCAATGGCATGCGCAGGGTCCGCGGCGGCAGCGGATTTGGCCGTCAAGGCACTGCCGCCGGGGGCAATGCCCGCCTATCTGTCCGATTGGGCCGGGTTCTATATCGGCATCAATGGCGGCGGCGGCTGGGCCAATAATTCGTTCGATTTCAACCCGATCTTTAACTCAAGGCCGTCCGGCGGCCTGTTCGGCGGCCATGCCGGCTACAACTGGCAATACGGATCGGTCGTGGCCGGTTTCGAGGCGGACTTCGACGGCGCTGACATCAGTCAAACGGTCCTTGGCGTTCAATCCAAGACCGACGAGTTGGCCTCGGCGCGCGCGCGCGTTGGCTACATCTTCGTCCCGAACCTGCTCGCCTACGGCACCGGGGGCGCCGGTTGGGGTCATACAAACTTGAATGTGACAGGTGTAACCACCGACGCAATCAGTCAGTTCGGCTGGACCGCAGGAGCGGGTCTTGAGTACAAGCTTCTGGACCATTTGCTGCTGCGGGCGGAATATCTGCATTACGATTTCGGCAAGACGAGCCTGCCGGTCTTCGGTGACAACTTGTCGGAGACGGTCGATGTCGTGCGCGGCGGCTTGAGCTATAAGTTCTGAGCACAGACGGCACCGAACGGAAAGAGCCCGGGCGGAGTGCCGGGCTCTTTTATTTGCCCTGCGCCGGCTCGGGCGGTGCCTTGGCCGCATCCGCCTGCGGGCGAATCACCCCCCAGCCAATCCGCAGCAGCGCCAGGCGTCCCTGTATTGCGCGCTCGAAGGCGCGCGGCACATCCGCCACCAATCCCGGAAAGCGCATGGCGATATCAGCGGGCGCCTGCGCGCGGGTATCATCGTTGGGCCACACCACGACCGCTCCCTTGCGGCGGACGTCAGCGGCCGTGATCCATGGCGTGCGCTCGGGCGCTGCATCAAGATAGAGGCTTGGCCGCGCCGGCGCGCCGAGCGCTACCAGGGCGGCGGTGCGCGGTTCTCCGGCCACGATCGCAAACGGAGCGCCCGTGCGGCGCTCGAAGCT
Organism: Xanthobacteraceae bacterium; assembly: GCA_030037185.1. The sequence continues at coordinate 2,258 of JASHRR010000488.1, forward strand.
CTCCTCAAAGAAGCGGCCCATCGCTGCGGCGGGCCGGTCAACGCCTGTGCCCGCGATGCCGAGCCACGGCAGGGCGACGACCGCTGCCGCGACGCCGAGCGGCGGCGCCGTCAGCAACAGCAACCACGCGCTGGCGATAAGACGCGGCCGATGGCAGTGAATCGAATTCCCCGCCACGACCACGACCGCAAGGCCCGACAGGACCAGATAGGGCGCGACACTTGCGACCGTCTGACGTTCGCCGGAGAAGCCGGCCAGGAGCGCCGCTGCCAAGGCGGGCACGAGCGCGAAGAAGTAGACGAAACGCCGACCGAACGGATCCGTGAAGCTGCGCGCGAATACAGGTACCTTCTCCTTGGAACGCGAGGGCCATTTGCTGCCGAGCGCCACCAGACCGATAAGGCCCGCTTGGCAGAGGATCACCAGCTCGACGAAACCAAACAGACGAGTCAAATAGGAACCGCCGGAGTGGGGCAGACTGACCGCCAGCGGGAGGCCGGCGCTTGCCAGATCGAGCCAGGTTAGGTGGGGAAACAGCACAGCAACGATCACGGTGCTGGCAAGCCATGGCTCAGCGGAGCGCAGTGCCCGCCGGCCACGCCGCGTCGCGGCCAGGAACATGAAGATCGCAAAAATCAGGATCAGGCCCGCATAGGTGGTCAGCAGCAGCAGCCCGAGCTGCAGCGCAAGCAGGAACCAGGCCGCGCGCCGACGCTCAGCAACCGCGCGCCACAGACTGACGAGGGCGAACACTGTGAAAGGCATCGCCAGGACAGCTGGCCCGAAATCGGGGGTCGGCGCCGTAAACGCGAAGATGCCGGCCATCAGCAGGACCGCGAAAGTCGCATGGTGCGTCCCGACAACGGCGCGCCCGAGCGTGAACACGCCATAATAGGCGATCACGATGCAGCCTTGAGCCAGCAGGTACACGCCGGGGGTACCGGCGACGCGAAAGGCAACCTCCGCCATCCAGAAAGCGAGCGGCGGGCCAAACGCGCTGCCGAGCTGGAATTCGTGACCGATCGCAAGCACCATAGGAAGTTCGCCCGGGGGCGAGGAATAAAACAGCGACGGCACCAGCCACCACAGCGCCCCCTGGGCTAGCGTCGCCGCCCAGAACGCAAGTCGGGGCTGCGAACGGAGCAATTCAACAATGAGCGGGGTGTAGAGCATCACTGTCTGGGAGGGCGGGCGCCGGCCACGATCGTCAAGTTGCGGGCGCAACGCCCGCGCGGGCGCAGTGTAGCCGGCATCACGCGAAGCGCAATGCCGGAGGGCGCTTCGTGCCTTCGCGTAAGTTTGTCGTCGCGTCGGCCCGAATCGGGCCGGCCGGAGGACCCGCGGGCCGACCTGAGGGCAAGCCCCAGCCGGGCGGCGGGGGCAAGACTAAAATATGCCGCGGCTCACGGCGCAACCAGGTCGGCGGCATCCGCGAAGAGCCCGACCTCCTCTGCCCGGCGTTCGTTGCGGACGGCCACGACCGGCGCGAAACTGCGGCGGTGATGCACCGTCGGGCCGAGCGCCGACAGCGCACGAAAATGCTCCGGCACCGCGTATCCCATGTGCCGCTCGAAGCCGTAGCCCGGGTGGGCCGCCCCGATCTGTATCATCAAACGGTCTCGCACGACCTTGGCGACGATCGACGCCGCTGCAATCGACAGCACCAAGGCATCGCCGCCGACCACCGGCTCGCAAGCGCAGTCACTATCAATGCGATCGATACCGTCCACGAACACAAGCCGCGGCCGCAGGGCCAGCGCCGCGACAGCGCGGCCGAGCGCCCACAGCGACGCGCGCCGGATATTGTCGCGGTCGATGCGGGCGGTCGAGCCGAATGCAATACCCACCTCTGAGGTCGCAAAGATCCGCTCAAAGAGCCGCGCGCGCTCGACCGCGGTGAGTTTCTTGGAGTCGTTGAGACCGCGCGGAATGCGGCTGGGATCGAGAATCACCGCTGCCGCCACCACGGGGCCGGCGAGAGGACCGCGCCCGGCCTCGTCGCATCCTGCCACTGGAAACAGGCCGCGTTTGATGGCGGCGCGCTCCCGCGCGAAGGTCGGCCGCAGGGGTGGCTCACCCAGGGGCAGCCGCGGCGCGGCGGTTGCACGCTCGGCAGCCCTGGTGCGACCGGTGGTGTGGCGACTCATGGCTAATCGTGCGCGGTGGCGACTCAATCGAAGCAAGATCTATCCAGGCCACGCCCCGGTGACAAGCCGCCCCGGCGGACCCTGTGTAGACCCTGTGTAGATCCTGTGCAGATCTTGCGATGTAGGGGACTGCTTATCAACGTGTCGTTATCAACGTGGCGCCGATGCGCTCGAGCGCGCTTGACGTCGGGACATCAGCAAACACCTCCAGGCGGCAGCGTGCAGCGAGAGATAAACCGGTGAAGCCCGTCCTCAAGGAAGGGGCTTCTGCCGCCCACCATCTCCTGGGCTCCCGCAGGTGAGAGCCTGTTACAACATCCGAGGTCTCGTAATGGGGTCTGGACAGACTCTCGAACGACCAGCTCTGACGCTCTGAGGAGCACAGGAAGGCGTGGCCCTCTCCTCTTGCCGGTTTCGCTCGGGACTGCCCCAGTCCGGCCAGTTAGCTGGAGCGTTGGATGCTGGCGCTTTGATCCCCCGGCATCAATAACGGGGGCAGGTCGCGCTGTTTGGTCGGCCGATTTGCGCCTGTCTTGCCGGTCCGTAACGGCGCGAGCTCGTCGCGCCACCTTTGCGCGCGGTGTTCTAAGCCTAAAAGGCCTTGAACGTGATGATCGTCTTAGTGTCCTGAATGCCCGGAATAGTCTGCACCTTTTCGTTGACGAAATGGCCGATGTCGGTGCCGTGCTCGACATAGAACTTCACCAGCAGGTCGTAGTCACCGGCGGTCGAGTAAATTTCGGAGGCGATCTCGGCGTCGGCAAGCGCGTTGGCTACCGCATAGGCTTTGCCGAGGTGACATTTGATTTGAACAAAAAACGGGATCACACGTTTCTCCGTGCGGCGCGAGGCGGCGCCCGCAATCCAGCAAAACCGCGGCGTATTGGCAAGTCGGCAGAACGTTCAGGCCGGCAGGTCTCGCAACCGACAGGAGGCAGCGACTTTGTCGGAGGATTTCTTGAAAACCGATCCTCTCCAGCTGATCGGGGTTGGGCTCATAGGCGTCGCGGCGCCGATCTTGTTGCCTGCGCTGCGCCCGCAATTCGTGGCACTGTTGAAAGCGGGCGCCAAACTCGCCCTGGAGGCCGAGTTCGATGCCGATGACGCGCTCGCCGACCGGCTCGTGGAGACGGCGCTCAACGCGCTGCTGCAGGTTTCCCCGCAGGACTCAGAAAAGGACCTGTGCGAGCACTCCGAGGCGACGGTGAACCGCTTTCTCACCGCTTCCAGCGATAGCGCCATCCGCCGCGGCTGGGACCAACAGGATGTCGCCCACCGCTATGGCAAGCGCCTCGTCAAGTTCCACCATGCCATTTCGCGGGCCCATCCCCGGGCCCGGGCGGCGCAGCGAACGGCTCTCGATCATGCAGCGAAACTGTTAAGAAAACATCATGTTGTCTCGGAACGCGTCGCCGACGCGCGGCGCGGAAATCCTGTCCGTTCGGGAGCAAAGCCCGATCCCATCCAATCGGCATGACCGCAACACGCGGTTGAAAAGCGCGACCGGCGACACTTGCACCGCCGACCGGCGCCGCGCCACAAGAGCCCCTCCTTTGCTGCCGCGGGCCGGCAGGGGTCGGGGGAAGACGAGGACGAATCTGGGAGGGAACCGATCCCACCGTGAACCCGTTAGTGTCAGCGTCGTCAGCGGGGGTGAGCCTTCCAAACTGCGAGAGGAGAGATTCGCATGGCGCTGTTGGAGGATGCCTTCAAGGGCGGAGGAATCATGATGGCAATCGCTGCCGGGGTCGGCGCAGCTTTGGTTGCGCCAGTGGTGATGCCGGCCCTGCGGCCGATCGCCAAATCGGTCCTCAAGGCCGGCTTGATCGCCTACGACCAAGGGCGGGTTGCCTTGGCCGAGCTCAACGAGCAGACAGGAGACATGTTGGCGGAAGCGCGGGCTGAACTTTCGCAGGCAGGCAAATCGGCAGCCGGCGGGCACGCCGGTTGATCTCCTTCTCCTTTCGTCGGCAATACCAGTCAGCGGCTTGACCGGCGCAGCCATCTTCCCGCCTCACCCTGCTCCCCCGCAAGCGGGGGAGGGTACTTTTGATACCCTCCCCCGCTTGTGGGAGAGGGCCAGCGTGGCGGAACGGGCGGGAGCCCGTGCGCCCAATGGGTGAAGCCATGGCGGTAGCTGTTCACGAGCTCGATGCGACGCCTGTGGAGATGATTGCTGGCGCCGCGACGAGGGCTGGCGGCCTCGATGAGCCGACGAAGGCCGACAGGACCGGCATTTTTGTTTCAATCGTGCCGGTGCACACGGCGGTCAGAGGACGCGTGCGGCTTCAGGTTGCCGGTCTGCGCCGGGCGCCGGAGCTCGCGAAGCTCATCGAGCGGGGGCTGACGGGGTTTGGCGGCGTCGACATGGTCTGCGCCAGCGCGCTGACCGGTAACGTGACGGCCTGCTATGCGCCGGAGACCCCGCTAGACGACATTATTTCACGGATCGCGGCGCTTCTGCGCGGCGAAATCGTACCCGCGATCGATGAGGCGGAGGCGGTAGCGCAGCAGTGGCATGCTGCCGAGGTGGCGGAGGTGGCGAGCAGGCTCGGGACGCCGCCGCAAGGTCTTTCCAGTGAGGATGCTGCCCAGCGCCTGGCGCGCGAGGGCGCCAATGCGATGCCGTCCCTGCGACAGCGCTCGGAGCTGAGCATCCTGCTCAGCCAATTCAGCGGCTTGCCGGTTGCGCTCCTTGGCGGGGCCGCCCTGGTCTCGATCGCCATCGGCGGCTTCATCGAGGCGGGCGCTATCCTGGCCGTGGTCGCCCTCAATGGCGGCATCGGCTTCGCGACCGAGAGGCGGGCCGAGCGCACCATTGGCAGCTTGGAAGGCAGCGCGGCCCAGACCGCGCGGGTAATGCGCAGCGGCAGCGAATTTGAGATTCCCGCCGAAACGATTGTTCCGGGCGACGTCATGATCTTGCGGCGTGGCATGGTCGTGCCAGCTGACGGCAGGCTGACGGCTGTTTGCGCCCTGGCGGTGAGCGAAGCTGCCCTGACCGGAGAAAGCCTGCCGGCGGCGAAATCCGTGGAGCCGCCGCGGCGCCCCGATGTGGCGCTCGCCGACCGGGTCAATATGGTCTATCGCGGCAGCATCGTAACCGGCGGCAGCGGAACGGCGATCGTCGTGGCGACGGGAGCGCGCACCGAGGTCGGCCGTATTCACCGGCTGGTCGACGCAACGATCGCGCCCCAGACTCCTTTGCAAAGACAGCTCGACGCGATGGGCGAGCAGCTGGTTTGGATTACGCTGGCTGCGAGCGGTCTCATCTTTGGTGCCGGCTGGTTGCGCGGCCTTGCGCTCATGCAATTGGCGCGCTCGGCGCTCTCTGTGGCCGTCGCCGCGGTGCCCGAAGGTCTCCCCATGGTGGCGACATCGACCCTTGCACTCGGAATCGAGAAGATGAGGCGACACGGCATTTTCATCCGGCGGCTCGAGGCCGTCGAGACCCTTGCCGCCGTCAACGTCATCTGCTTCGACAAGACCGGCACCCTCACCCACGGTTCTATGTCCCTCGAACAAATCGCCGTCGGTCGCTCAATCTGGCACCGCCGCAACGGCGCCTTCGTCGATCACGACAACGCGCCGGTGCGGCTGCAGCACGATTTTCGCCTGCGCCAATTGCTGACGGTGGTCAGCCTTTGCAGCGAGACCGATATCGACGAACGAGGCGGACAGAACGCCGTCAGCGGCACGCCAACGGAGAATGCGTTGGTGCAGGCGGCCGTTGACCACGGTCTCGATGTGCCCGGCCTGAGGAAGCGATTTGCATGCGTGTCGACCCAGCATCGAACCGAAACCGATCGCTTCATGGTAACCACCCACAGGGCGGAAAATGGGCTTCTGCTGGCCGTCAAGGGCAGCCCCCCGGAGGTCCTGGCGCGCTGCTCGTGGGAGCTGCGGCCCGATGGGACGCGCGAGGTGCTCACGGCTCAGAGACGTTCCGAGATCAACGACCTCAATGCCACAATGGCGGCAGGAGGGCTGCGCATCCTTGCGACCGCGTATCGGGAAGTTCGGGCGGGAGGCCTGCGCGCGGATTCTGTCGAGGCGGAGAGACTTGTTTGGATCGGCCTCGCAGGGCTCGCCGACCCGGTGCGCAGCAACTTGCCGGAGCTGATGGACAAACTGCACAACAGCGGCATCCAGACCATCATGTTGACAGGCGACCAGAGCGCCACCGCACGGGCTGTCGGCCGGCAGATCCGGCTGAGCGATCAAGAAACTGAAGTCATCGATGCGGCGGAACTTGATCGCCTCAGTGCAGCCGAACTCCGCCGCGTGGCGCGCCGCGCCCAAGCATTCGCTCGCATCAGTCCCGGGCAGAAGCTCAGGATCGTGCGTGCTTTGCAGAACTCTGGAGCGGTGGTCGCGATGTTCGGAGACGGCATCAATGACAGCCCCGCGCTGCGTGCAGCCGATGTCGGCATCGCCATCGGCCGCGACGGCACAGCGGCGGCCCGGGAAGTTGCGGACGTGTTCTTTGCGACCGAGGACCTTACGGCATTGCCGATCGCAATCGAATGCGGCCGCACCACATATGAGAACATCCGCAGGGCGATCCACTACGTGCTGAGCAGCAACTCAAGCGAGATCGCGCTGATGCTGGCGGGCACCGCAACCGGCATGGGCGAGATGCTGACGCCCATGCAGCTCCTGTGGATCAATCTGGTTTCGGACGTGATGCCGGCAATCGCCCTCGCTGTCGAGCCTGCAGAAGCTGACGTGATGCGGCAGCCTCCAAAGCAGGCCAACGAGCGCATTCTGACCAGCGGCCATATCGCCCGGCTCGGCACTGAGGCGGGCGTGATTGCGGGGGGTGCATTTGCGGCCGGACTCTACGGCGCCCTGCGCCACGGCTTCGCCTCGCCACAGGTGAGAACGGCCGCTTTCGGCAGCCTGGTAACCGCGCAGCTTCTGCACGCCCTCACCTACCGATCCGCCCGCGGGGAGCGAGAGAGGACCGCAAGTTCGATCTTGCCGACCGTGATAGGCGCCTCGCTCGTCGCCCAGGCCGCCGCCATGCTCCTGCCCGGCTTGCGAAACGTGCTGGGCGTTGCCGCGCTCGACATGTTCGACGTCGTCGCCATGATTGCGGGTGGGATATTGCCGTTCTTCGTGAACGCGGCAGGCAAGACGGAACGCGAGCAAAAAGCCACATTGCATTTCCGCAGCCTTAGACGCGAGGGGCCTTCCCCCTTCGCTCTCACTCGGCTGCAGCAACGAGCAGCGCCCGCGGCGCTGCCAATCGCGTCCTCGACCCCATCAGCCGGCGATGCAGCTGCCGCACGAGCACTTGGATTGCGGCTTCAAGGATCAACTCCCTGAACACGGCTTCACCTTGCCTCGTCGCAATTGCGATGGCCAGCCTGACGATGAGGCTGACGAAACTGGCACTGTCTGAACTGCGGTGAACGGGTTGAGGGTGGGCGATTTGACGCGCCCGCCGAGGTAAACCGGCAGGTGCAAGGCGCAACGCAAGGCCTGCGAAGCAATCGCGGACAGACGCGATCTCAAACCCGTCGCTGCACGTGATCACAATGCTGGCCGCCAGGGGGTTCACGCGAACGCAAAGCACCCCGGCGCGGCTCTCGAGGGCCCGCTGCAGTGCCGTGAAGTTGTCATGACGCTGCTGCCACCGGGGGATCCTGATGCGAATTCGGTGCGGCGTCCTGTGGACCACGAAGGCCCCGCTCCTTCCAGCCATGCTTGCTCGTCCAAAGCTTGCCGACCGGCTTTGTGGTCAGTCTTGGACGCTATGTGACCGCCTTAGACGAAATTATCATGACAATTTGTCGGTCGCCTGCTCGAGAAGGCAACCGGCGGCCCGGGCGGCGGTTTGGGCATTGCAATCGGTCCTGATGCTGGCGGACTTCGCGGTTTGGGCGGCTGCAGCCGCCCAGCCGAGCTTTTTTGTCCGTTCGATTGCGGCAATCTGGCGCATGATGAGCGCGTAGAAGACAAGCGACGAAGCTGGCCCGAAAAGGCGCCCCCTCAGCGCCTGGTAGACACCGAGCGCCGCAAACCCCGCCGCGATGTCGGGCCGAGCGAGGATGCGATGAGCGCCGAAAGAATGCCAAAAATTCTCCACCGCGCTGCCGAGGACGTTTCCCTGAGCGGCTTGAAATAGGCTCAATCCAGAAAGTGCGGTGGCGGCGCCGTTGGTAAGCAAAGAGGCCTTGCTCACCTGCCCTGCCTTGTTGGGCTCCCCGCGCTTGGCGGCGGGTTCTGCTCGACCGGTCTCGAACAGGCTCTGATCAGCAGCCGCGGCAGTAATCGCATGCAGCGGCTCTGAGTAGTGCAGCATTATGCTTCCCGTCAGCGGCGTCGCAGTGAGCTCGTGCACTGCCGGATGCTTTGATAACTCCCGCACCACCTTCTCGAAGAAGGGAACTTCGCCGCGCTTCGACGGAACGCGCAGGCGCACTCTTCCGGGCAACTGATGTTCAATGTGGGCGGCCGGAATCATATCGGTTTGCTTCCTTGCTAGGGTCAGAAATCTCCATTTCGGATTGCTTTGCGGCAATTGCCAGTCCCCGCGCGTTGGCAATTTTGCGAGACGGCGACCTCCCGCAGCAAGTTCCGCGCTTGCCCCAAGTTCGGCGAAAGGATGCGCGATGAACCCTGACGAGCCGATGCTTCGGCAACCTTCTCTCTACCCTGGCCCGCCTGCCGGGGAGGCTAGGGAGAGGGGCCGCGTTGCGTCGCGCAGGTCCGATGTGGTGAGGCGTAAGCGGCTGCGGCGCAACCGTCTGCTGGCAACCGGCATGCTGACCGGCATGGCAACCGTATTTGTGGCGACCCACCTGGTTCCCGAGCCGGGCTTTTTGACCTTGCTGATTCAAGCCGGCGCTGAGGCCGGGATGGTCGGCGGGGTCGCCGACTGGTTTGCCGTGACCGCCCTGTTCCGCCATCCGCTGGGCGTGCCAATCCCCCACACGGCGATCATTCCAACCAATAAAGACAGGATCGGCCGTACGCTCGGCCGTTTCGTCGAAGTTAACTTCCTGACGCCTGAGGTGCTGTTTCGAAAGTTGCGGCAGCTGCACGTCGGCCGCCGAGTCGCGAATTGGCTCGCGGCGCCCGCGACTGCCGGGCTCGTCGCTCATGCGATCACGTCCGCCCTGCCTAATTTGATCCGCTCGCTGCGCAGCCGCGATTTGCACGATTTCCTGCAGCGCGCGTTTGGCGAGGAGTTCAGCAACCCCGATGTGGCGCCGATCCTTGCTCACGCCATTCGCCTGCTCGCCGCGAGCGGCGAAGCGGACGTGATTTTTGACAGGGCGACAGAGGTTGCAATCCGCTGGCTCAGCGACAACAGGGCGCAGGTCGACAAGCTCGTCACCGAGCACAGCCGTTGGTGGATTCCGCCGGCGATCGACCGGCGCATTGCGTCGGCCGTGATGGATGGCGTGACCGAACTGCTCAGCGGGCTGAAGAAACCGCAGAGCGAGACACGCGCCAAATTCAGGGCAGCCTTGGTTGGCCTGGTGGCGGACCTCATCAACTCGCCCGAGCAGCGCCAGCAGGTCAATGACGCCGCAAGACGCCTGCTCGCGCACCCCGACACGCGCGCGTGGCTGAGTTCGATCTGCAATCAGCTTTGCGATGCGGCGGTTGGGGATCTAACGCAACCAGAATCTCGCCTTGCCGTTGCGCTGGAAAAACCAATTTCCCTCGTCGCCCAGACGCTTGCTTCCGACGAAATCATGCAGCAGCGCATCGATGATGCGGTGGAGCGCGTCGCTCATTCGCTCATCAGTTGGCGGACCGAAATTGGGTCCTTCATTGCCGAGGTGGTCCGGAACTGGGACACCCGAACGCTGGTCGAGCGCCTCGAACTGGTCGTCGGAAGCGATCTGCAATACATTCGAATGAACGGCACCATCGTGGGTGCGTGCGCGGGCTGCCTCATCTTTATTGCGACGCGCGCCTTGTCTTAGACCAGAACGGAGCGAACAGGCAGAATCGGGGCAGGCTCTGTGCACAGCTGACCGATTCTCGTCGTGGTGTGGTCACTTTGATGCTTTCGATTCGTTACAGGCTTGGCAGGCTATCGAAGCCTTTGACCTTGGCGGGCAGGACCCGAACATGCACGTTCAATTCGTCGGCAGCGGCGATGCGTTCGGATCCGGGGGGCGCTTCAATACCTGCTTTCATGTGGTGAGTGCAGACTTGAACTTCCTCGTCGATTGCGGCGCTTCGTCACTCATTGCTATGAAGCGTCTCGGCATCGACCCTAATGCGATCGATCTGATCGTCCTCACGCATTACCACGCTGACCACTGCGGCGGGGTGCCGTTCTTCATCCTCGACGCGCAATTTGTGGCAAAGCGCATGCGCCCTCTCGCCATCGCGGGCCCCCCTCCCATTAAGGAGTGGTTCCCGCGTCAGATGGAGACCGCCTTTGCGGGATCTTCGCGCTCGGCCAAGACGTTCGAGGTGTCGCTGGTTGAGCTTGCGCCCGAGCATCCATGGCTCTTCAGGAATGCCGAGATCCGATCGGTCCGGGTGCGCCACGGTTTGCCGCCGGAGTCCTGTCACGGATATCGGATCAGCGTTGGTGGCAAAGTGCTCGCTTTTAGCGGCGATACCGAATGGACCGACAGCCTCATCGAGCTTGGGCGCGACGCGGATCTGTTCGTGTCCGAGGCCTATGTGTACGACCGGCCGGTGCAGATGCATCTTGCCTACCGTCAGCTGATCGAAAAATTGGATTTGATCCGACCAAAACGCCTGATCATCACTCACATGAGCGACGACATGCTCAGCCGTGGCGACGCCGCCGCATGCGAGAAAGCGCAGGATGGTTTGATCGTAGAGATTTGACCGCGCAAGCGTGATAAGCCGTTAAGGCCGCCTTCAATCAAGCCGTATTGCGGCATCGCGGATCACTTTGGTCCACAAATCGAATTCCGACTTGATGAACTTGTCGGTTTCGGCGACCGGCAATTGCATCAATGCACCGCCAGTCCTCTCGAAGGTTCCCTTGAGTTCGGCCGCAGCAATCCGCGTCTCCTGCCGCAGTTGCCCGAGTACCTCCG
>JASHRR010000489.1 GCA_030037185.1 Xanthobacteraceae bacterium
GAAGCCAACGATCATGACCCCGCTTCCCTTGAGCAAGTCGCGCCGCGTCAAAGCGACCGGCATCGCGCAGGCGGCATCAGCGGCGGCAAAGCCGCGCGAAGGATCGTGCGTCGCGGTCATAGCCTTCCTCCAGTGATGGTGCGGGAGGCGAGCTGGATCGCCTTCATGACGCGCGGGTAGGTCCCGCAGCGGCAGAGGTGGCCATCCATGGCAGCGCGGATCTCGGCTTCCGTTGGGCGCGAATTGCGTGACAGGAGTTCGCTGCCCTTGATAAGCATGCCGTTGACGCAGTAGCCGCACTGCGGCGCCTGTACTTCGATGAAGGCCTGCTGCAGCGGATGGAGGGCCGGTACCGACGCGAGCTTATGCTGTTCCCCATACCATGCCGCCAGTCCTTCGAGCGTCGTCACTGCCTGGCCGCCGACGGCGCTGATCGGCATCTGGCATGAGCGAACCTCGATGCCATCGAGCAGCACCGAGCACGACCCGCACTGCGCAAGCCCGCAGCCGAACCGCGGGCCCTGCAAGGCAAGATCGTTCGTGAGCACGTAGAGCAGCGGCGTGTCGGGGCTCGCCTCGACCCGCTCCATCTGCCTGTTCACCTTGATGTTGAAGTCCGCCATCGGCTTTCTCCGTTTGGCGGCGCAGCCGACCGGATGGCTGGCCCAATTGCTTTCAACGGATTCCGAACCGGCATCAGCCTACTGAGTGGCGGCCACCGCGACAAGCCGCCTCGCGGACGGGATCGTTTTGCCAATAGCATCTCGATGTCAAGATGGTCTTTAGTCCGGCAACGCGGGCGCTTTGCGCCTGGCCGCCGCCGACAGCACGCCGGCTGCTATGACGATGATGGGTAGCAGCAACTATTACGGAGATGGCGGAACAGTCGAGGCGCTGGGAGGTGCATCCAAACGGTCATCGACGTGCACTAAGCCATCGTCCGCCGTTGTGGGATCGCTTCCGCTGATGCCGTCCGGTCTCGTGGCAACACGGCTGGACCATGTCGCCATTGTCATGGTGGTGGCCCTCTTGCTTCAAATGGCCGGACAATTTCGCGAGAAAAACTCGTCGCCACGTTCAACTCGTGAATCTGTCTTCCCGCCACGAATTTGCGGCGATGTCGCCCTCTACCTGGCGGCTTGCTGATCTGTTCGCGAAGCACGCCTTTTTGCTAATGGTCTTGGCTGGCTTCCACGTCGTTGGAAAGAGATATCGCGGACGGGTCCCTAGCGCCCCCCGGCCGCGCGGGGACGATAGCTGATCGAGCGCCTAAAGATGCAGGCTTGCCCTGCTAGATCACCAGTGGTCGATATCGCCACCAATAGTAAAATACCGAAATCACTCCTTCGACCGCACCTTTATCCTCCGGACGGTATCCTCCGGACGGTAGCGACATCCGGCTCCCTCATCGGCGCAACGGCCATCATCACATGCGATTGAGCTTGGTGCCCAAAAAGCGCTTTATCGGATGATCGGGCGAGCAATCAGCGGGGGCGATCGGTGTTGACGAAGGCGAGAATGCCCATACAGACGTAGCGACGAGTGTCTTATATTATGCACAGTTTTCGCCGGAAGGTAGAGGATGCGGCCCGTTCGCAAGCTGCCTCTGTGCGAGGCTGCTTGCCTTGCGATGCTGTAATGCGCGGTCCATGCATTGGTAACGTGAGGACCGCTACGGTTTGTCTGATGGCCTGCAGCAAACCGCGAGGACTAATGACCCCTCCAGGTGATCTTTGCAGTTGATCATGGAGGACATGGTTCTGGGCCTGCTATGGGCTTGCCTTGCCAACCCGTTGCATTTCAGCGATGCCACAGCTCATTCTCGCTGTTCACAACGGCCCGCATGACGCGGCGGCCGCTGTACTGGTTGACTACGAGCTGAAGGCAGCCGTTCAGCTGGAACGTTTGACCCGCGTCAAAGGAGATGGCGGCTTTCCTGATCTGTCGATCGAGGAGGCGCTTGGTATCGTCGGCGCCACGCGGCGCGACGTCGACGTACTTGCAGTCAGCCGTGCCGCGTACCCGGTGCAGTACTTTCGTCATTTTCACGGTTGGCGCTGGCTGCGCGAACAGTGGCGGACCCATGTCGAAGGCAAGAAGCTGCGATGGATTCCGCGCGAGACGGTGCGCGCGAACAGCGTGAACGTGGAGGACTTCTTCGACGTGACGTCGCTGCGACGCGATTGCGGGTTGCGCGATGATGCTATCGTGCATTTCTACAATCATCATCTGGCACATGCGCTACCGACTCTATTCTACACCGAATGGAACGATGCGCTCCTGGTGACCTCGGACGGGGGAGGCGACAACGTAAGCTATAGCCATCGTCATTTTGCTAATGGCAAGATCAAGACGATGTATGGCGGCGACGAGTGCCTCACCACGCCGCCGCCGATCGACAGTCTTGGCATGGCCTACGCGGCGGCGACGCGCGCCTTGGGCTTTCGCGACAGCCGACATGAGGGCAAGCTGACTGGCCTTTCGGCTATGGGCAAGCCGATTTACGCAGAGCAAATCGGAACGCATTTCCATGTCGACCAAGCCGGCCGAGTGCATTCGAATTTTCGCAGCAACGGTGCCATGTTCGACCTCTTGCGCGACGTGGCACGGAATAGTCGGCGCGAGGACGTTGCCGCCTCGATTCAAAAGGTGCTGGAAGACACGATGCTGACTTCCGTGCATCGTCTGCTGCAGCAGAATCCAACGCGGCGTCTCGGAGCGTCAGGTGGCATCTTCGCGAACGTGCGCCTCAATCGCTTGCTCGCCGAACGGCTTAACATCGACGAAATTTTTGTGTTCCCCCCAATGGGGGACGAAGGATTGCCAGTAGGCGGGGCCCTGTCATATCTGCTGAAGCGGGACGGAAGCAGACGTTGGCTCACCCAGCGACGGCGGCTGAAGGATGTCTATCTGGGCCGCGATTATAGCAAGCAGGCCGACAACGTTCTTGCGGCGATTGCCGGCGTCAGGCAGCTCCGGGGCGATCCGATCCAAGCGGCCGCGCAACGCCTTGCCGGCGGCGAAATCGGTGCGATCTATACCGGCCGCATGGAATATGGGCCCCGCGCGCTCGGCGCCCGTTCGATCCTTGCCAACCCGTGTCGGCGACAAACGCACGACCTTCTCAATGAGCGGCTTGATCGGACTGAGTTCATGCCATTTGCTCCTGTGATCCCGGAGGAGAAAGCGGCCGACGTGTTCGACGTCAATTCCGTTAATGCCTACGCGTGCCGTTTCATGACGATCACGTGCGAGGTGCGGCCCGCCTGGCGCGAGCGCATCGCGGCCGTGGTTCATGTGGATGGCTCGGCGCGACCGCAAACCATCGAACGTGATGTCAACCCGCTTTATTACGACATTGTTGCTGCGTTTGGCCGCCAGACGGGCATTCCGGTCCTCGTTAACACGAGCTTCAACGTGCATGAGGAGCCAATCGTCAACACACCTGGCGAATGCGCAAAGGCGCTCGTGGATGGGCGCATCGACTTCGTCGTAACGCAAGCTTCGATTTACGAAGCAGCCGCGTCCAGGAACAATGAACGAAACCGGGACAGGTTTTCAGCGGCTGGACCCGCCTAATCGCTTTTACCGGGAATCGGCTCAGCCGGTTGCGTGCGATGGCCGAACAAAGACACGTGCAGTTTAAGACACGCGTCGTGGTCGGACATCCCGTGCGAGATCGCGCGCGATCTCAAAGCCGATCTGTTGGTTGGCGGCGCGAGGCGGTTATTCGGCGTTGTATGATCGAATGCTCGGCGGCGAAGCCGGGCGCCCGCTTTGGCCGTCTTTTGCCGGGCGCGAAGAGGCGATTGGCAAAGCATGACTCAGGCTTCGCAGGAGATCCTGAGATGCCAGCTTCCGCACAGTCGTGCGAGGCCGTAAGCGGCACGAATTCGGCAGCCACGGCAGCTCGCGTGCCCCCCGCTGCAGCTTCAAAATCCTTCATTGCGTTCTTGGGGCGCACGGCGGCCGGTCCTCTTCTGCGGCCGGATGCCTGGCCTTCAAGTGTCATTGTCACAACAACTTAGACGATCCCGCCTTGGTGCAACGGGGGCCAAAGTGAGGTGGACCTTCGGACGGCGATTTTTGCTATAAAAACCGTCACGGTCGCGCGGCTTCCCGCAGATCGCTGCTGAGGCTCTCTCGAGATCGTCTTTAAAAGATTGGAAGCTGATCGCCTCTTGGTCGCTGAATCGGCGAATCGTCTTGATCATCGGGACCTCCAGCACGGGGAGGCCGATGTCCGG
Organism: Xanthobacteraceae bacterium; assembly: GCA_030037185.1. The sequence goes on from JASHRR010000489.1 coordinate 4,248, forward strand.
CTTGAGAAAAAGATGGAGAGCGGCTAGTAATTCGTGCTGTCCGTCCAGGTATTCTCATTGATGAGACTGAGGATCGCGCACTACCGCAACCGCTTTTCGATGTTCCGTACGTACTACGCCCTACGCGCCGGGCTGGTGAGGGTGGACGGCCTCGATTTCACGATCCTCGAGCTTCCCGATCCACCCAGCCGGGCGCTTGAGGCCGCTCTGATCCGCGGCGATGTCGACGTCGCCAACCTCTATCTACCGAACTTTCTCGAACGGCGGCTCGAAGGCGCGCCGATCATCGGCCTGTGCACAGAATGGAAGTCGACCGGCAAGGGCAACGGCCTGTTCGTGCGCCGGGACAGGATCCGAGGCCCAACCGACCTCGAGGGTGGCCGGGTGATGACCCATCAAGGCCGCCATGCCATCCACCAGTACCTCCTCACGCGGTGCTATTCGGCCGATTGCTCGACCCTGAAGTGGTTGGCGGGTCCGCAGGAGACGCTGATCGGCGCTCTACGGCGCGGAGAGGCTGACGCGGTGGTGCTCCTTGACCAGTTCTTCCACCAGGGCGAACAGTCCGCCGACCTCGAGTGCCTCTATACGGACGGTGAGGCGTGGAAGCGGCTGACCGCCTTCGACGAAATGATCAAGCACATCGTCGCGGCGAGCGCGCCACTGATGTCGCAGAATCCCGCGCTACATTGCGCGCTCATCGACGGCCTGCGTCGATCTCTCGCATACAGCGAGCGGAATATGAACGAGATTGCCGACGTATTCGTCAAATCTTACGGCGGCGACCGCGAGGACTTGCTGGCCTCCGCGCGCTACCCACGGATGGAATTCACCTTCACCGAAACGGAACGCCGGCTCGCGCAGCGCCAGATGGAGATGTTCGTCGAGGTTGGCCGGCTGCCGCGCAGCGTCCCAGTCGAGAGCTTTTTTGTGATGTAGAAGCTTTTTGTGATGTAGAGAGTTCGGCTCATGTCGACTTCCCAGCTAATTCATCTGGCCGCCGACCTGTCGCACTTTCACACCGACTATCTGTGGAAGATGCCCGGCTCGTGGGAAGGCTATACGTACTACAGCAGCCCGGAATTCTACGAGGATATCGCCCGCATGGCGTCGCGCGGCGTCATGGATATGCTGTTCTTTGGCGATTCCGGCGGTACGCCGGAGGATTATGGCGGCAACCACCATACTGCCGTGCGCTACGGCACCAAGTGGCCGCGCCACGACATGATGCCGATGATCCCCTGCATGTCGCGGGTCGCAGACGGTGTGGGATTCGGCATTACCATGTCGACCACTTATCACCATCCGTTCCACATTGCGCGCGTGTTCAACGGGCTCGACCACGTCACCAAGGGGCGCATTGCCTGGAACGCGGTGACTTCACGTTCGAAGAACGAGGCGGCGAACTACGGCTATAAGAAAATGATCGAGCACGACCTGCGCTATGAGCGTGCGCAGGAGCATCTCGGCGTCTGCTGCGCGCTTTGGGATAGCATCGAGCCGGACGCCATTGTGCTCGATCGCGAAAACTGCATCTTCGGAATCCCCGAAAAGGTTCATCTTGTGAATTTCGAAGGCGAATACTACAGCGTGCGCGGGCCGCTGCCCGCCTTGCCGTCGCCGCAGCGTCGGCCGGTAATCATTCAGGCCGGCCAATCAGGTCCAGGAATGGACCTGGCCGCCCGCTACGCCGATCTGCAGTTCAGCACAAGGCGCACCATGGCGAGCATGAAGGCGCATCGGGCCGAACTTGACGGCAGGCTCGCCAAGTTCGGGCGTCAGCCGCGCGATTGCGCCATTCTCTGGTCGGTGCGCATCCAGGTCGCCGATTCGGAAGAGCAGGCTCACCGCATGGAGGAGCACTATCTCGACTCGATCCCGCCGGAGGCCGGACTGATCGAGCTTTCATCCATGTACGGTCTAGATTTCTCTATGTTTCGGCGCGATATGCGGCTTGCCGACGTTGCCGCCGAAGTGAAGGCGCAGAACGTCCATTGGGGTAGCTTCGAGGAAATCCTCAAAACCACCGATCCGTCGCTCACCGTCGAGCAATTCGGCCGCCGATTTATGACTGAGCGCATTCTGGTGGCTGGCGGAACGCCGAAACAGATCGTCGACAAGCTCGCGGCGTGGCATTTCGAGACCGGGGCCAACGGCGGCTTCATGCTCGCGCGCGGCTTTTCGGCACCAGGCAACCTGCAGGAGTTCGTCGACCACGTAGTGCCGGAATTGCAGCGCCGGGGCCTTTCAAAGAAGAAATACGCGGGGACGACGCTGCGCGAAAACCTCCTGTACTGAGCGCGCACATCGTCTGCAGCAACGAGCTATTGTCGCAACAGTCCGGCGGCCTCGACCGCGGCGCGATAGACCGGCAGGTCGGCCCGGATAGCGGCGGCAAGTTCCTCCGGGGTGCTGCCGACCGCATCGACGCCGAGGTCAGACATGAGCTTGATCACCTTGGGGTCGTGACAGAGTGCCGCGATTGCGTTTGCGAGCTCGTCGACGATCGGGCGCGGGGTTCCAGCTGGCGCAAAATAGCCGTTCCATGCGGTCATTACGAAATCTGGCACGGTCTCGGCAACTGTCGGAACGTCTGGAAACTGCGGTAGACGGTTAGCGGTTGAGATCGCCAGAAGACGCGCCCGGCCAGCATGCACCGAACCAATGATGTCGGAGACGTTGCCGAAGAACAGCTGAATCGTCCCGTTGAGCAGCGCCACAATCGACGGCGGCGTTGCCGTGTAGGGCACTGCCACCATATCGAGGCGTTCGCGCGCGGCGAACGCGGCCGGCGCGAGGTGGCTCGATGCGCCAAGCCCGGTTGCCCCGTAATTGATCTTGCCCGGATTGGCGCGGGCATAAGCGATGAACTCTCGTAACGTGTGGGCTGGGAGATCGTTGTTGATCACAAACGCCATGCCGTTGAGCGTCACCATGCTCACCGGCGTGAGATCCTTGATCGGATCATAGTTGAGCTTCTGCATTAGCGGAACCACCGAGAATTGTCCGCCGCCTGCGAAGTAGAGGGTATAGCCGTCGGGTGGCGAGCGCGCCGCGTACTCCGTCCCAATTGCACCTGCGGCGCCTCCGCGGCTCTCGACGACGAACGGCTTGCCAAGCATCTTTGTAAGTCGGTCCGCAGTAATCCGCCCAAATACGTCGGCGATGCCGCCGGGACCGTACGGCACGACGACCTTGACCGGACGGGTCGGCCATTCGCGCGTCTGGGCGGCGGCACAAGCAGCCCATGCCGTTAAAAGCAAATACCACGGCAGCATCGCAGGACGCAGCGGGTGCAAAAGACGCCGGTGCATGGCGGGCTCGCTTCCGATCGCTCGGTCGCTGACGGTTGAGCGCAAACCGGCGCGCCGGTGGAAATAGAGCGCGCAAGCGTAGTGCACTGTAGCTTGCACGCCGGATTGAGCGCTAGTGAAATCGCGGATGGCCTATCAATTGGGCAACATTGACCCCGGTTCTGCTAACGCGCAACCGGGATTGTTCCTGGTGAATGTAGAAACATGAGGGCCAGTCTGCTGGTAGTGTTGACGGTTGGATTCGCTAAGTATTGTCATCCCGGACCGCAGCTAAGCATGTCCATCAATTCCGTCTGGGCGAGGCCGATACTATCCGGGCGGTCGATAATCCGAACCGAAGAGCGGCTGAAATAAATTCTCTATCCAAACTGTACACACAGTCCTAAGCGAACGGACGCCGGGCCTTTGGGCTGTTGCCTTAGCCTTCGCTCCGGCGAACCGCCTGGCGGCCTGTCGATCTGTTCGCGGAGGAGCTAGAGCATCTGCGCCCGCTCAATCCGCACCTCTACGACATCGTCCACATGCGAAGCAGCCGGCATCAGGGCGAGTAGGGAATTTTTGCCCGCCGAACGGAACTAATCCTCGATGATCACCTGTAGTGCTAAAAAAGGGAGCGACCGGCAGCACCACCATCACTAGGCGGCAAGCCGCGCCTAACAAAGACAGTATGATCGCCATCGTGTCGATCTTCGGAGGCGACGAAACACCGCATCAGCGGTAGAAGGGCAACCACGCGCTCCAGCCACCGCGCCAACAAGCGGCAACTTTCTTTCCATCGGTTCCCGGCGCGGGCCGGTATGCAGCCAGCTCCCAACGGCCCAAAATCTAAATTGACTTCATTCCCAAGAACAGCGACCAGAGCCGCGTTCTGCGATCCATAAGCCCATTGTGGTGCTGTCGCGGAAACGCATTACATCCGAAGCGCATTATCTTCAAAGACACGAACGAGAAAAGGTTCCTACGTCATGCTGACCACAAAACGTCCGCACAAGCCTCGTCCAGCCACGATGGCACATCTTAACGAACTGCTCGACGAGGCGCTGGAAGAGACATTCCCTGCGAGCGATCCGATTGCCATTGCTGTCGAGCTCGAATCAGCCGAGCCTGAAACAGGCCCAGGCCGAGAGTTGCGCGTGCCTAGAAGCGCTAGCAGCGGAGTTTCAGCGGCTGACTGACTAAAAACCCCCACGGAACCCGTAACGCTGCCACCGTGGATCCACGCATAGATGCAGGCTTCCCGGGAGATCATGGCCAAGACATTCGAGGTCGGCGATCACGTGAGTTGGAATTCCGAATCGGGCCGGGTCAGCGGACGTGTCGTGCGAGTGCACACCAAGGACGTAAACTACAAAGGCTACGTCCATCACGCCAACGTGGACGATCCGCAGTACGAGATCAGAAGCGACAAAACCGATCATATTGCTCTGCACAAGGGTCGAGCATTGCGGCATTTTGGCCGCTGACCGTTTTCGTTGAACGCAGTCTCGTTGGTGGATGGCATCAAAAACCCCGGCCTGAAGGCTGCGGCGTGCTCTTGCCCTGCTGCTGGGGGTGCCGCGCAACTACTGGAAAGCCGTTCGGTCGACGGAATGGCTGTTCCGAGGCAGGACGCCGACGAAGCAGCCAGAAAGCACATGTCAACCCGCATCCGCTTCGGCACGCATTCGCCGTAGATCGCGTTGAATCGGGCACTGATCTGCGGACCATTCAACTCCTGCTCGACCATCGTAGCTTGCATGGCTTCTTGCCGATGCGTTTGGCAGGCTTTCTCTCACCGTCGCGATCCTGGCTTAGACTATAGACTATACTAAGACTATACTAGCTAGACTAGACTGGAGCCCGGATAAGTACGATGTCTCCGTTTTGGGGACTGGCTATACGCGAGGTCACCGTTGCAACCGAGGTCACCGTTGCGGGATAGCCGCGGGGCTGAGCTATTATTTAGTCAGCGGTGCACAAAAGTCATCGGCTAACTGAGGTGCTGCGGACGTGTCGGACGCACATCACGGAGCCTCTTACCCAATGGCGTGCAACTGTCCTACAATCGTCATGTCGTTCCCATTTTCCAAGCGAAAGGAGATCTCCATGGAGTCGATCATTTCCAATCTATTGAGCCGTTTCGAAAAAGGCTCCCTCTCCCGTCGAGAACTGGTCCAGGGTCTTGCGATGCTCGCTGCGAGCGGAACTGCAGCATCTGCGCAAGAAGACATCAACTTCAAAACCGCAAACATCGACCATGTGAGCGTTCAAGTCGGTAATTTGCAGAAATCCATCGATTTCTATCAGAAAATGTTCGGTTTTGCTGTGGTCAGCCAGGCTGAGGAGGGAGGAGTAAAAATTGTTCGGCTCGGCAACACCAAGACACTGGTATCTCTCAATTTAGGGGGGCCTCCCGGCCGAGTGGATCACTTCGCGATCGGGATTCCCCGGTTCGCGAGGGAATCAATCAACAGCTATTTGGTACAGCGCGGCGCCACTCCCTTACAAGGGGACTTTGCCGGCTTACACATCAAGGACCCTGATGGAGTGAACGTGCAAATCTCTTCACAGACCTGATCGTGCGTTGTCGTCTTCAAATTTGGCGGTCCACGAACGATGATGAAAATGACTGGCGTAGTCATCGGACTCCCCTTGGCTTTGGAGGTGCCTTCGGCACTTGGACAAAGCAACCCTCGCTAGGTGCAGTTTCGACCATCAGCGACTCCTGACTTGCCCACGTGGCCTTCTCGCCGTCCAGGGGGGCAGCAGGATCGTGAGTGTGAAGCGGCACGGCCGGTTGGCGGTGGCTCGCGATCGCGCACAGGCCGATCTCCCTCATTGACCTGCGGCTCAGGCAGATGGCCGCGCGCAAAACGCTTTGGTGGGTTCCCCGGTCTTGAGCTGGGCGAGGAATCCGCGACCTCGGCCTTCTGGCTTGTGACGTGGCGCGTCCTAGCGCAAGGTTTCGGCGAGTTGAGCGTTGAAGCACCTGCAGCTCATCGAAGGAATAAGTTGCTCCATGTGAGTCCACTCTGCGCATATAAAGACTTCCAACGTCAAAGCCCCGAGTTCGCCGCTGCCCTTAAAGCGGCGGGCAGCCATCTGGCTCAATCAGTTTGGAGCGGACCCGTAGGGTTTCCAAATTGCCAACAGGCAACCGTCCGGGGCGGCAATCACCGCGTCGAGGCGGACAATCACGCTGCGCATCGGCAAGGATGCGCGGCCCATCATCGTGTGTCATCGCCCGAATATCTGGCATGGCATCCGCGCCCGAAGGTGCCCGGCGACTTGCAGGAGCATAACTTCTTCCGCCAGCCCTTCTGGAGCTTGGAGAAGCGCAGCCGGGCGACTGAGATCACGGTTACGGGATCGCCGAACGACAGCGTAAGCCATCTTGCGATCCGCGCCGCGCTCGATGGTATCGGCATCGCTCGCGTGCCGGCGATCTATGTGAGCCACACATTGCGAGCAGGCGGCTCGTCCGAGCTGCTCGAAGACCGGACCCGCGCTCCGAGTTATTTCTCTGCTATCCGAGCCGCCGGCATCTGCCGGCGGCGCTGCAGGCATTTATCGACGCGCTGAAGCGCAGACGAGGAGCGGGTTACATGTTTGATGTTCATCCCAGACCAGCTTGTGGTAGTATTGGTTGCTCATAGCTATCGGATCGCGTGGGACGCGCGGCCAATTGCGACAAAAGCCGCAGCGCAAAGGGAGGCATCATGCGTGATTGCAGGACGCTCATGGGAACAGTGTCACTTCTTGCACTCAGCGCGGCAGCCGCCCTGGTCGCCGCTCCCGATGCTGATGCCCGCGTCACCAGGATTCAAATCACATCGAGGCAGTCGCCGACCTTCGGTGGCTACGCCTTCGAGGGCGTCGGGCCCTACGAAAGGATCGTCGGCAAGGCGTTCGGCGAGCTCGATCCTAAGGACCCTAAGAATGCGGTGATCGTAGACATCCAGCTCGCGCCAAAAAATGCCAACGGGAAAGTCGAGTATGCGTTCGATTTCTACATCTTGAAGCCGATCGACTTGAGCAAAGGCAATCACAAGGTTATGTACGAGCCGCCGAATCGCGGCAGGAAAACGCATGCCCAGCTTAATCGTGGGGCGGGCGGGAACGATCCGGGGTCGGTGACCGACCCGAATATTCTGGCCAACACATTCCTGCTGCCTCGGGGTTACACGATGGTCTGGAGCGGGTGGGACTACTCGGCCGGTACGAGCGCGGCGAACTTCAACATGACGATCACGCTGCCGGTTGCCAAGAAGCCGGACGGATCGACGATTACCGGACCGGCCTACGAATATATTGTGACCCGCGGCGGGTCGTACGCCTTGAGCTATCAGGCGGCGACGACCGATCAAAGCAAGGCGACCCTCACTCACCGCGTGCACCTGGATGACGTGCCGCAAATCGTGCCGTCAACCGGATGGTCGTATGACGCCGACGGCACCGCGATCTCGCTTCTGCCCGCAGGAACGTCTTTCACGCCGAACGACATTTACGAGTTGTCGTATACAGCCAAAGATCCGACGGTGAACGGCATTGGCTTTGCGGCCGTGCGCGACTTCAACGCTTTTCTGCGCTACGACAGGGCGGACGATGCCGGCACGGCGAATCCGCTCGCCGGCGACGTCACGCGGATCTACACCGAGGTGTCGTCGCAGCCCGGCCGATTGCTGAACGACTTCCGCAATCTCGGCTTCAATCAAGCCGAAAATGGCAAGATCGTGTTCGACGGGATGATGCAATGGATCGCGGCTGGCGACGGCATCAACATGAACCTCCGTTTCTCGCAACCGGGACGCACCGAGCGCAACCGGCAGGATCAGCTCTACGCTGAGGGTGTGTTCCCGTTCGCAAACCAGCGCTCGACCGACCCTATCACGGGCCGGACCGCAGGCCGTTACGATGCCTGCACACAAACGAACACCTGTCCGTTGGCGATGGAGGTCTACTCGGCGAACGAGTATTGGGTGAAGGGAGCCTCGCTCTTTCACACGGATCCAATGGGTACGCTCGATCTGCCTGACCATCCGATGGCACGCCTCTATCTGATCTCCAGCCACCAGCACGGGGTCGGCAACGCAAACACCAGGGGCAGCTGTCAGCAGTTCGGCAATCCACTCAATTCCGCGCCGATACAGCGCGCGCTGTGGGAGGCGCTGGACCTTTGGTCAACCGAGGGCGTCGCGCCGCCGCCGAGCAGGATTCCGCGTCTTGCCGACGGCACTCTCGTGCCCGCGCTCCCGCAGAGCGCGGTGGGTTTTCCGAAGATTCCTGGCGTCACCTATACCGGGTTGAAATCCTCACGGTACTTGTTGAACTACGGTCTAGATTTTTACCGCACGGGAATCATGACGATCAATCCGCCGACGATCACGCCGCCGATGTTCGACAACCCCAGGAACGGGCCGATCTATCCGACCTATGTGCCGAAGACCGATGAGGACGGCAACGACATCGCGGGCATCCGCTTGCCCGACGTCACCGTGCCTCTCGCGACCTATACCGGATGGTCGCTGCGCAGCGGCGCGCACGCCAACGATGGCTGCGAAGGAGCGGGACAGATGATCGCGTTTCCGAAAACGAAGGCCGATCGTTTGGCATCGGGCGATCCGCGTCTTTCGATCGAGGAACGCTATCCATCGTTCTCAGTGTATGCCGTTATGGTCAAGAATGCGGTCGAAGACATGGTCACCAAGCGGCTGATGCTTCAGGAGGACGCGCAATCGGCCATTGATCGCCTGCTGCGGGCAGGGCAGGCTACCGGGGTCATCCGGATGGACGCCAGTTCCAAGTAGGAAAAATGGAGTCCGGCGCCTTTTCCGAAGGCGATTGGCTCGATCCGACCCCGAACGATATCATAGGTCCCGGGGACATGCCCCAGTGGCCTTGATCTGCTGCCCTTGACCTGATTCGCAATGAACCGGGGCGAGGGCTCGTGGGCCACCAATCGACCCCGCATCAATCCAGCGCGAACACGAATAGGTAGCTCGACGTCTCCAGATTGTCGTATTTGACGGGGTGGAGGTGGCGGCCGCTGCCCTGCACGGCGATGTATTGCTTCGGTCCGATCGCATAGGTGACCGGCGCGCCCTTGAGCGGCGTGCCGACATTGAAGCGCCATAGCTGCTGGAGCTTCTCGTCGTCATAGGCGACGACCCAGCCATCCTGCAACGCCGAGAACACGATGCCGCCGGCCGTCGCGGTCACGCCGGAGCGAATCTCGATATCCGTCACGGTCTTTGCGATCATCTTGTTATTGACTGTGTCATAGGCCGAGATGGCACCGTAATAGAGGTCGCTGGTGTAGCTCCGCCGCTCACTGTGCTGCGGATCGCGTCCGCCCTCCGGCCCCTTGAAGGCGAACCTCGCGCCGTTCCCGCTAAAGCAACCCTCGGCGCCCACCCCATAGGCGATGTGCTTGATCGGGTTATAGGCGGTCGGCTGATAGGCGACGCCGCCGTGCCAGGTCGGACAGGTCCGCTTCATTGGATCACCGCGCAACGCGCGTGCCTCCGGCACGTAGGTCTGGACGTCGAGATCGGGGTTGTATTCGATCGGCTTGCCGGTTTTGGGGTCGAGGCCTTTGGTCCAGTTCAGATCGTTGACGTACTGGCTGCCGCCGATGAAGCTGCCGTTGACGCGATCGAGGGTGTAGAAAAACCCATTACGGGCGAAATGGCCGACGGCCTTGCGCATCTCGCCGTTGATATTGGCGTCGTATAGGAGGTGGATGCCGACTTCGTCATAGTCCCAGGAATCGTTAGGCAGGTACTGATGGTACCAGCGCAGCTTGCCGGTATCGATGTCGAGTGCCACCGCCGAGTTGGTGTAGAGATTGTCCCCCGGGCGGGCTTGCGGGTCATAATCCGGGATCGGATTGCCGGTGCCCCAGATGGTGAGCCGCGTCGCCGGATCGTATGAGCCGGTCTGCCAGATGCCGCCGCCGCCGGTCTTCCAGGCGTTGTTCTTGTCCTTCCAGGTCTCGCTGCCGGGATCACCCGGCTTGGGCACGGCGTACCAGCGCCACAATTCATTGCCGGTGCGGGCATCGAGCGCCGCGAGCCAACCGCGAATCTGGTCGTTGCCGATGATGACCTTGCCCTCGACCGGCAGCGGCGCGGCAATGATTTTCTCCCGGCTGCCGAATTCGTCGGTCTTGGCGATCTGCTTGTCCCACACGATCTCGCCGCTGTCGCGGTTGATGCCGATGACGCGGCCATCCGGGAGGTTGGCGATGACAAGGTCTTCCCACAGCGCGATGCCGCGGGTGCGCGGCACGTTGCCTTCATGCTTGACGCCGGGGTCCGCGATCCATACGAACTCGCCGTGGTTGGGATTGCGGACGTCGATCTTGTACACCGTGCCCCAGCCGTCGGTGGTGTACATGAAGCCGTTGTCGATCAGCGGATTAACCTCGTTCTCGGGTCCGTTCTGCCCGACATCCTGCATGCCGCGAAGGGCCAGAGCCCATACAAGGCGCAGGTTATGCACATTGTCACGGTTGATCTGGGCGAGCTTGGAGTAGCGGGTCGAACTGTAATTGCCGTCCATCATGAGCCAGTTCTGCGGCTCATTCTCCGCCTTGAGGAGGCGGTCGCGGTTGACCGTTATCCGGTACTCGGCAGCGAACGCCGAACCCGCGAGCGCGATGAGCGAAACGCCAAGCAATGCGCTGCATGTGGTCTTACGCGTGATCCCGATGTTCATGGCGAACTCCTTGTCGCGTCGACATAACCTCCGCACTGCGGCGAGCTGCTCGTGACCAGGCGGCCCGCCAATTTTTTCTCCCTCGTATCGCGGGAACGTATCAACTTGTGGCGCCGTTGGCCCAACTTAAAGCAGTTTCGATCGATTGGAAATCGCCCGTAGTTATCTTGGGGCGATGGGCGTGCATCCGGTAGGTCCCACCCCTCAAATCAGGAATCAGCCGGTCCGCATCAAGACCGCCGTCCGGCCCCGACTGGTCCACGAAATCAAGCACGACGGTCACCGGATGATTGTGGCCGTGATGGCCCCGCAGTGCGGCTTTATAGTCGCAACGCCGATGACTGGACCGCGACTGGCGGCGATCGCGGCTGCAGCCGAGCTGATCAAGGGCAAGAGCTTGACGATCGCGCGAGGCGGTTGCGCTCGGGCCCGATGGAGTTGCGCAGCAGGGAGGCTGCGCACGCCACGAGCCCTACGCCTTCGACCTTATCGAGCGTGATGGCGAGGATTGCGCAAGCTCCCATTCCTTGACCGCAAGGCCGCACTGGCGCGACTGCTGCGCGCTGGCGTGCGATAAGGACTGCGGGGAGAGGTCCGGGAGGTAGTGAGGCCGTCTCCGCTTATCCGGACGCCGTCACCGAGTAATCCCACCTCAGCTAGAAGCGTATCCTCGTTGAACCTCTGCCGACGACGCGTAGGGCGCGTAGTCAGGCGAGTAGTCGGGCGCATCGTCGCCGCCGAAGCACCTCATCACCCCGGTCATGTCGGGCACCATGTCGAAGCTGATGATTGTTGACACACCTTGTAACTCGTTGAAATTAAACGGTCCATGTCGAGGCTCGATGCGACATGGAAGCGGCGCCTCCAAATGGGGCGCCGCAGCTGAACGGTGTCAGCAACCGTTGACAGCGTTGCACGCTTCTATTCAAATTCTATTCGCAGGTTTTTCGCGAGCGGGGATGCGAATGAAAACGTTCAGCGTCACGTTGATAGGCTCTTTGTCTGCCGCGGCAATTGCAGCCGTGGTGTCCGCATATCCGGCAAGGACGCAGACCGCCCGGCCTTTGCCCGACACGGTCGAATCTCACGTTGCGGCCGGCAAGAACGCCGCCGGTGGCCGCGACGACACGCCTGACTTCTATGGCTTGGTCACCGCGATCTGCGTTGCTCCGCTAAACGGGGCTGCGTCGCCTAACGCGCCGGCGCCAAGGGAGAACCCCAATCGCAAAGCGACCTATATGGAGCCGATGCAGGCCTTCGATGATCTGTATTGGATGGGAACCCCGAGCACGTCGAGCTGGCTTCTGACCGCCGACGACGGCTACATCCTCTACGACACCCAGCGTGTCTATGACTCCGAAGATGTGCTGGTCGACGGCATGAAAAAGCTTGGCTTCGATCCCGCCAAGGTAAAGTACGTCATCGTTTCCCACGGCCACGCTGGCGAATCTGGCGGCGCTTATCTGTTCCAGGCGCGCTATGGCTCGCGTATTGTAATGAACGATTGGGATATGGTTGAGGCCTCGGTCAACGGCTATCCGACCGGCAAGCCAAAGCGCGATATCGTCCCCACGGACGGGATGAAAATCACGGTCGGCGACAGAACCGTCACCATCTATCTGACGCCTGGTCACACGCCCGGAACGCTCTCGAGCATCTTCCAGGTGCACGACCATGGCAAGCCGCTGACCGTCGTGTATTCGGGCGGCACCGAGTTCAATTTCCCCAACGACGTCCCGCATTTTGACCAATACCTCGCGTCTGAACGGAGGCTCGCCTCCCTTGCGGCCGTCGCCGGCGCCACAATCGTTTTGAACAATCAATCCCAGTTCAATGGGGCAGCGACTAAGCTGAGGATGCTGAAGGATCGCCATCCTGGCGAGGCGCATCCCTTAGACGTCGGGACGAACGCTGTGGCGCGGTATTTCAAGATTGAAGACGAATGCGCGCAGGCAGTACGTCTGAAGCTTGTGGCCTCTGGAATCACACATGCTCAGTAGGATTTCTCAGTAGGGTGGTTGCATTCAGGCCGAGCCTTTGAAGAGGTTCCAGGTAGTGGTTTTCCTAACCGTGCCACTACCGATCTTTCTTGTTGTCCGAGTGACTATCCCGTGGGTGACGACCTCCACCAGACCCTCCTTCGAGAACAACAGTTGCCCTCATTTGGTCAAAGGATTTCCATCACTCGCAAAACCCATTGCCAACGTCGTTTGGGAACAGAAAGTTGGGGGGCTGTATTTTACGAGGTCATGCTTGCACCAGATGTGGTGCTGGAAGGCAACATTCGCAGCTTCAAGCCGGAGGTGCGCGCCAAGATGCTCGCTGCTATTCGAGCGGAGAGCGAAAGCGGTCGCCGCCATGTCGAATGCGCCGGAGCCGGAGATCAAGAGTTCACCCGGAGGGGGCACCAAGGCCGTGATCAATGATCCGGGTTGGTCATTGCCGGACCTCTCCATTCACCGGTCCTCGGCTTCGGATGACTGGGGTTCGGGCGGAACCACGAAAACGCCGGCCGGCGCCAATCCCGTACGGCGCGGTGGCGGCGGGGTCCTTGGCGACGGGCGGCTCTGGAACCCAGCGCTGACGCCGAGAGCACCGTTCGAGCTTTTCGAGGCGGCGCAATCTCATCGTGCTGATTGGTTCCGCTCAAACAGAAATGGCGGCGAAAGACTAGGTGGGCGCAATTTGGCGGTATCAGGGTGACTAATTCAATGTGATCTGACGAATTTTATTGCCGCAGCCATCGGAACGTGCAGGTTAGGTGATCGACCTCGTTTACCCCCTTGGAGAGCTTTGATGTCGACCGGGACTGTGAAGTGGTTTAATCCGACCAAAGGCTATGGATTCATCCAACCGCAAGGCGGCGGGCAGGATGTGTTTGTGCACATCTCTGCTGTGGAGAGGGCGGGTCTGTCCACGCTCAATGAAGGCCAGCAAGTCGAGTTCGAGATCGTGAGCAATCGCGGAAAATCGTCTGCGGAGAATCTTAAGGTCAAATGATCTTGTGACCCGATAACGCCCACGGAAATGGGGAGGCACGATCAGACTTATGCGCACCGACCATAATCTTGGCGCAACGGCAGAGTGGTACCTCACCGTTCGGTGCGCAAATCTATTGTGCGCACGGCTCATTGCATTTCAAAAATCCGTCGGTCAGGGTGACAATCCGGACCTGGGGATCGCAATCACCGGTAATCCGTCCGTCGTTTGCCCATATTGCAAGGTCGCGACGCGTTTTCGCTACGATCAAATCGAGCGGCGGCAGGTGGTGCTGACGTCTTGAGAATGCGTGGCGGGGGATCAGCATACGTGCGTGGTTCAACGCGGCAAGGATTTGCGCCCCGCTACACATCGTAGCATGTGCGGATCAAGGCAGAGGTGACAGGCAGACTAGTACGTCGATTCCCTGACACCGATCCTATACTCGCGATGCGCGAGGATTCCGTTTTTCGCCATGGCATGTAAGCTGACGGTTGATTCGGCAGCATGGATAAAAAGTCATGGCGGGATGGCGGCGACCGATTGAATTGGCGGTGAACGACGTGGAAGTAGCGGTGTTGAAGGAGATTAGCCGCTCGCGCTCGGAACCGGCGATCCGGGTGCAGAGGGCGCCGATACTGCTGGCCTACCGCGAAGGCCTGTCGTTTTTTGCGGTAGGACATGCCGTTGGGGGCACCATCAGACGGTCCAGCGCTGCGTGGAGCGAGCCGCAGTCGACGGCCCGATGGCAGCCCTCGATGACCGGCCGCCGCCCTGGACTGGCGCGCGGAGAGGCGACGAAAAGGGTTGCCTTAAGCTACTATCGCAGTAGGGAGGTACAAACACCGCCGACAGCGTTCGGTGTGCGGGCACGGTCCTAGGCAAGGCACCGACGATCACCGCTGAAGCCAAGGCTTGGCTTAAAGACCTGGCTTGCCGTAAGGCCAAGGAACTCGGCTACCCACACGAACTGTGGACGACGCGCCTTCTTGCCAGCCATGCGCGTGAGCATGGGCCGGCGGAGGGACATGGTTGTCTCGCCAAGCTGGCCCAGGGCACCTTGTGCAAGATCCTCAATAAGCAGGAGATCAAGCCAGCTCACACAGCGATCAAGCTGATCCTCGACAGTCATTCCGCGCACATCTCCAAAGAGACCAATGCCTGGCTCGTCAAGCAGCCTGCCGGCTGCTTCCAATTC
>JASHRR010000490.1 GCA_030037185.1 Xanthobacteraceae bacterium
GCCCCATGCGCATATCGAGCGGTCCGTCGTGCCGGAACGAGAAGCCGCGCTCAGGCGTATCGAGCTGCATCGACGACACGCCAAGGTCGAGCAGCACCCCATCGGCCGCAGCGACCCCCAGCCCGGATGCGATGGTGTCGAGCGCGCCGAACCGGCCTTGGACCAAGATGAGGCGACCACCGGCGGCCTCGACCGTGGGCCGGCCGGCCGCAACCGCATTCAGATCGCGATCGATGCCGATCACCCGGGCATCGGCCGCACTGAGGATCGCAACCGCATGGCCGCCGGCTCCGAAGGTCGCGTCGATATAGACGCCGCCATCACGGGGGGCAACGTAATCGATCGCTTGGCGCAGCAGCACGGGCACATGCGGGGTTAACCCGGCGTACGCCGGCGGCGGCGGGTGGGTGCGCGCGATCATCTCCGGGACTCCGCGTTGTCGGCAATTAACAACTTAAACTTAAGGAAACGTTGCCGCTGGGCCGATACGGATCGTGCGCCTCACCGACATCTTGCCAATACAAACTGCTTGCGTCGGCGATGCTCGCCATTGCGGATGCTGCTCGCTTGCGGGATCTATCGTCTGGATATGAATTTTCCTGCCCAACCCAGGTGCGGCGCTGCCGCATTTGTCCTCGAAACCGTGATGGCCTATGTGAACTGCAACGTTGCCATGTCCACAGCAGCAAACTGGCCCGATGCAGGAATTCACCGCCGATTCGGCCTTGGTCAGCCGGGTCAAGCCGTCGCCCAACCAGGACGAGCGGCTGCTTGCGGCCGACATTGTGTTGCTCCACTACACCGGCATGGCGTGCACCTCCGCCGCCGTCGAACGGTTGTGCGATCCTGCCGCCAAGGTATCTTCGCATTACGTCGTGGAAGAGGACGGAAACATCGTTCAGCTCGTGGCGGAGGCGCGCCGCGCCTGGCACGCGGGCAGGTCGTCATGGGAAGGTGTAAGCGACATCAACTCGCGCAGCATCGGCATCGAGATTGCTAATCCGGGTCACAGTTTCGGATATCCGGATTTTCCGCAAGCCCAGATCGCCGCAGTGATCGCGCTGTGTCGCGATATCGTGGTGCGCTATGGTATTCGCCCCGACCGCGTGTTGGCGCATTCCGATGTGGCCCCGCAGCGCAAGCTCGACCCCGGCGAAAAATTCCCGTGGGGACAGTTGCACCGCGCCGGGGTGGGCGCGTGGGTTGCGCCGCCGCCGCCCGGTTCCGGCGCTGTCCTAGCGCTGGGCGACCGCGGCCTCGAAGTGTTTGAGTTGCAGGCCGCGCTGCGGGACTATGGCTACGGGATCGAGGCAACCGGCGTTTACGACGAGCTGACTGAAGCTGTGGTGGTGGCATTTCAGCGCCACTTTCGTCCGAATTGTGTTGATGGCCACGCTGACGCGTCGACAAGCGAAACCCTGGGGGCGCTGCTGGCTGCCCGCGACGGGTGAGGATTGCGCCGCTTGAGTCTTCGCCCGGCACGCCGCAACTATTGTGCCGATTCGGGTTCCTCGTCGCTTTCCAGCGTCGCCTGCACGAATGCCAGGGAGGCGGTGTTGACGATCACATCCTCGTTCGAGGATTGCCTGAATTTGACCAGAGGCAATGATATCTCGACGACCTCACAGTTATCATAGTCGGCGAGCATGCCCCCTTCCTCGCCGTCTTCCCACATTCGGATCGTATAGCTCTTGCCGATTTCGAACATCGCTCGTTTCCCTCAGGCGCTCGGCCCCAGGGCGCGTTCCATCACGGCAGTCATGTCGTAGCCGGCCGCGCGCGCACGCTCAAGAATCTCCGGCGTCGGCCGCTTGTCGGCCTCCGACAGGCACCAGAGCGCCGTGCAGCGCGTCCCTGACCGGCAGTAGGCCAGCACCGGCTTTGGTAATTCCGCCATCAGGGCGCCGAATGCGGTGGCATCGGCTTGCGTGACGCCTCCCGAACGCACGGGCTGCATGCGCCATTCCATGCCGGCGGCCTTGACGGCAGCTTCGATATCCTGGCAGCAGGGTTGGTCGGAGCTTTCGCCGTCGGGGCGATTGCAGATCACCGCACGGAATCCCGCCGCCGCGATCGCAGTCACGTCACCGGCGTGAATCTGTGGCGCGACCGAGAGCTCCTCAGTGATCTCGCGGATGTCCATTGCCCTTGCCTCCCGCCCTTTGATCCGGCGACCGCGCCGGGATATTGGCCCGGATCGAGCGGATAATCAATTTCGGGTGCCGGGCCGCGGTCAATGGCGCGGCAGATGCCAAGCCGGTGCGTGGCGGGCTGCCGGCAATCTCGATATGCTGGCCGGATGTCGAAGAGCAAGGCAAGCGCATGACGCAAGATCGAACCACGGCAGCCTGGTGCTCCCTCGCGGCATTGCTGCTGATGCTGGCGCCGAGCGTGCGGGCCCAGGATTGGCCGACGCGGCCGATCAAGATCGTCACCCCGCTGGCGGCTGGCGGCGCCGCCGATGTGATCGGCCACGCAGTTGGTGATGCGTTGACGGCCGCGACCAAGTTGCCGGTGATCATCGACAATCGGCCCGGCGGCGGCGGCACCCTGGCGGCCGTGACGGTCGCGCGGGCCGAACCGGACGGCACCACGCTGCTGCTCGGCACCGCGGCCGCCCTCAACGTGGCACCGGTGCTCTCCAAGAATTTTCCGGCCGATCTCGTCGGCAGCCTGACGCCGCTGACACTCGCAGTCGAATTGCCCATGTGCCTTGTGGTTAACAAGTCGCTTCCCGTGAACAACATCACGGAATTGATCGCCTATGTGAAAGCCAATCCCGGCAAGCTGGCATTCGGAAGCTCGGGCGCCAATACGGTCCATCACATCGCCGGCGAGTTCCTCAAAATCCGGGCTGGCCTCGATATGGTGCACGTCCCCTATCGCGGCGGCAGCCCGGCGATGACCGACCTTTTGTCCGGGCAGATTCCCATCCTGTTCGCAACCCTTTCCACCGCCATTCCGTTCATCGACAGCGGTGCCGTCAAGGTCATCGGTATGGTGGAAGGCAAGCGGTCGCGCAGCCGGCCCAACATTCCGACCATCGCAGAGGGGCTGCCGGGCTATGCGATGCCGCAGTCCTGGGTGGGCTTTCTTGGACCGGCGGGGATGTCGCCGGCGCTGGTGGCGCGCATGAATGGTGAGCTGGTTGCCGCCATTTCGTCGCCCAAGACCCGCAAAACCCTCGAGGACAACGGGTTCGAAGTGATGACCAGCACGCCCGAGGAGTTCGCGAACGTCATCAAGGAGAGCCTCGTGCGCTATCGCAAGATCACAGCGGAAGCGGGAATCGAAGCCCAGTAGCGGTTGCCATGCAAACCTACCGGCTCACGCGCGACATCCCGGTCGAGGATGACTACGACGTCCTGGTCGCCGGCGGTGGCCCGGCCGGCAGCGCTGCCGCGATCTGTGCCGCCCGCCTCGGCGCAAAGGTGCTGCTCGTTGAAGCGACCGGCTGCCTCGGCGGCATGGGAACATCGGGCCTGGTGTCGACCTTCGGGCCGATTTCGGACGGCGAGCGCATGCTGGTCGGCGGGTTCATGCGCGAATTGGTACTGGCAATGTACCAGCGCAAATGCCTCGGGCCGCATGTGGTGCCGGAATTCCTCCACCGCCAGCTCAACCGTTGGGTGCCCTTCATGCCTGAGGCTCTGAAGCGCCTGCTCGACGAGATGGCGCACGATGCCGGCGTCGAAGTGCGCTTCTTCACACGCGTGATCGATGCCGAAGCGAAGGACCGCCGCCTTGAAGGTGCGCTCGTCAGCAACGTGGAGGGCTATCGCTTCATCCGCGCCAAGACCTTCATCGATGCGACCGGCGATGCCGCGCTGTCGGATCTCGCCGGGGCGGACTGCAAGGTCATCCTGCGCGACATCGACGCGGTCGCGCCCAGCACCCTGTGCTCGCTTTTCGCCGGCATGAACTGGGACCATCCGGCCTATGGCGACGATTGGCGCGGCATCGACAAGGTCAAGGCGTTCGCCAAGACGCAGCTTCACCAGGCGATTGCCGATGGGCACTTCTCGCAGCCGGACAGGTTCATGCCCGGCATGAACAAGATCGGCAGGCGCGCGGCTCAGCTCAACGGCGGCCACATCTTCAATCTCAACGGGCTGTCGGTGCGTTCGCTGTCCGACGGCATGATGGCGGGACGCAGACTGGCGGTCGAATATCTCGAGTTCTTTCGCAAATACGTGCCGGGCTGCGAGGAACTGGAACTCGTCACCACGGCCCCCGTCATGGGGGTGCGCGACAGCCGCCGCATCGTCGGCGAATTCGAACTCACCATCGAGGACTTCAAGTCCGCCCGCCAGTTCCCGGATCAGGTCGCCGTCTACAACCGGCCGACCGACGTCCACCCGACGGACACCTCCGAGAAGGAATATCAGCGTTTCCTGCACGACTTCGAGGGCTTCCACGGCCTTGGCGAGGGCGATTGCCTCGGCATCCCCTATGGCATCCTGGTGCCTAGGGGCTGGACCAACCTATGGGTCGCAGGGCGCTGCCATTCGAGCGACACCAAGGTGCACGGTTCGATACGCGCCCAATCGGCCGCCTATATGATGGGCCAGGCCGCCGCGACCGCGGCCGTGCAGTCGATCCGGACCGGCGAACCGGCTTGCGATCTCGACACCGAACAGCTTGTCATCACGCTGCGCGCCGCCGGCGCCTATCTGCCGCAGCGAGAATTGAGCAGGACAATGACGCGGTAACCCGTCCCCGCGCCTGACACTTGCTTCGCGCTTCCTCCCCCACTAAGGCAGGGGCTCCCGCGCGGAGGTGCCGGTGAGGGCCAACCCCGACCACAACGCCGTCCCGATCGACCTGACAGCCGTGATCGTCGCCGTCACCGGTGACGAGCCGCGTGTCCTTACGATCCATGACGCCGATCACGACACCGAGGCGCTGCCCACCGGCCCGTTCGAGTCGGGCCATCGGACGCTGCAAATCGGCATACGATCTTGGGTCGAGCGCCAGACCCATCATCCGCTTGGCTATATCGAGCAGCTGTACACCTTCGCGGACCGCGATCGTACCCGCGACGGCGCCGGTAAGCGGCTGGTTTCGATCAGCTATCTCGGACTGACCCGGGAGGGGCACGCGGCCGGCGAGCGCGATCCGCGCTGGCAGAGCTGGTACCGGTTCTTTCCTTGGGAGGACTGGCGCTCCGGACCGCCGGTTGTCGTCGGGCGGACCATCGCGTCCCGCCTGCGCGCGTGGGCGAAAAGCGCCGACGATGGCACGACGCGACGCGAGCGCAAGAACCGCATCGAGATTGCGTTTGCCTTGTCGGGCCGCCCGTGGAACGAGGAACTCACGCTGCAGCGCTATGAGCTTGTCTACGAGGCGGGGCTGGTTGCCGAGGCAAAGCGCGGCGGACAGGTCATCGACCCGCTGCCGGGGGCGCCGATGATGCATGACCATCGCCGCATCCTGGCAACCGGCATCGCCCGGCTGCGGGCAAAGATCAAATACCGCCCCGTCGTGTTCGAGCTGATGCCCGACAGCTTCACATTGCTGGCGCTGCAGCGCAGCGTCGAGGCCCTCGCTGGACAGCGGCTCCACAAGCAGAATTTCCGCAGGCTGATCGATCAGCAGGGCCTGGTCGAGGATACCGGCGAGGTGGCGATGCAGACGGGCGGCCGTCCGGCCAAGCTGGTCAGGTTCCGTCGCGAGGTACTGCTTGAGCGAGCGGTCGCCGGCACCAAGCTGCCGCTGTCCCGTGCGGTGTGAGCGGCCCGGCGCGATCGCCCCGGGGGTCTGCTTGACGCCGGTCCCGGCAAGCGGCAGGGGAGGTGGCGGACGGATGGGACGCATCCCGGATGGCCGCAGGCTTGACACCGCGAAGTTCTGCTCACATCTAGCATAACACGGCCAAGTGGGGGCACGCACGCGTCATAGTAATGCTCTAGATGAGCACAAAAAGGGGTGAAGCATGCTGCAAACAACGCCTATGCCCGACACGCTGGCGCGCACAGCGCCTCTTTATGAGCGGGTGAAGACGGTCATCCCGCCGCTCGAGTGGCCGTTCTTCGCCGGCGATATTGACGCAATTCTCGCGCTCAAGCGCACCCGCAATGCCGTCATCCTCGCCCATAACTACCAGACCCCGGAGATTTTCCACTGTGTCGCCGACCTCGTCGGCGACAGCCTCGCTTTGGCGCGTGAGGCCACGCGCGTTGACGCCGATGTCGTTGTGCTTGCCGGCGTACATTTCATGGCCGAGACGGCGAAATTACTCAATCCAGGCAAGACCGTGCTGATTCCTGACACCGCGGCGGGCTGCTCGCTGGCCTCCTCGATCACGCCTGCCGATGTGCGGCTGTTGCGTCAGCGCTACCCAGGCGTGCCGATCGTAACCTACGTCAACACGTCGGCCGCCGTGAAGGCGGAATCTGATATCTGCTGCACCTCAGGCAATGCGAAGAAGATCGTCGAATCGCTCGGGGTCGATCGGGTGATCATGCTTCCCGACGAATTTCTGGCGCAGAATGTCGCCGCCGAAACGGCCGTCGAGATCATTGCGTGGGCCGGCCATTGCGAGGTCCATGAGCGCTTCACCGCCACCGAGATCCGCCTGCTGCGCGAGCAATACCCCGGCATTGTCGTGCTTGCCCATCCGGAGTGCCCGCCCGAAGTGGTGGCCGAAGCGGATTTCGCCGGATCAACCGCCGCGATGAGCGAATACGTCGGAACCAAGAAACCGGCGCGCGTTGTCATGGTGACGGAATGTTCGATGAGCGACAACGTGGCGGTCGGGCATCCTGAAATCGAGTTCGTGCGGCCCTGCAACCTGTGTCCGCACATGAAAAGAATAACACTGTCGAACATCCGGCGGGCCCTGGAGACGATGACACACGAGATAACGATCGATCCAATGGTGGCAGTGGCCGCCCGGCGGGCGGTCGAACGCATGCTCGCGGTTTAATTAGCTAAATGAGCGCGCGCCCCAATGAGGCGTGGGCGCCGCGGCAAGCGCAGCCCGGGTTGAGCGGCAAAATCCGGGCTGGGATATCGCTGCGCCGAGGCTTCGCTGGTGGTCAAGGCGGACTGCAGAGTGAACCTGGATGGTCGACCGGCGCTGAAGTCATGTTGGCCCGCAGGCAAAGCATAACGGCCGATCTGACTATCTGACTACGAGTCGCTTCAGCGCCTGCCCGGACCGGGAGCGGAGTTCCTTGGCGTCGAGGGTATCGTCGCTGTCGCGGTTGGCGGCTTTGAATCGCTTCTCGACGGCTGCGAGGTACTCGTCCTTTGTCAAGGTACCGTCATGATCGTGGTCCTCGGCGGCCAGCTCCTTAGCGCTCAGGCGGCCCTTCAGTTCGCGCCCGCTTAATGTGCCATCGTGGTCGCGATCGAGCCCGTCAAACAGTGTCGATGCCGCCGCCTTTGTCTCGGCGAGGTCGACGGTACCGTCATGATCGGAATCGAGGAGTTGCAGGGAGCCTCCCGCCTTGCTCGCCGCGAAGCTGTGCGCAATCGCGGTTAGAACTCCGAACAACACGACGAAACCGAGCATTTTGACGGGTTTTTTCATGTCGAATTCTCCGGCGTTGGCCCCGCAAAACGCAAACACCTGACAACACAGAGGAGGCGCAACCGGTTGCTTGCAGCGACGAAATCTCTATTGGCGGCGGTCGCCCGGCGGCCTGCTGCCGGTTAGGCGCCGCGATGCCCGGCCAATTGACGCCCGACACGGAATTTGGGCGCCCCGGCCCCGTGCTCGCGGAGCATGATGCCGCCCGCTATGCCGACGCCGAACGTGTAAAGCCAGCCCTGCGTGAAATCGAAGAGATGGGAGTTAAACAGCGAGCCGATGCAGTTTTGCGCGACGACGCTAAGTCCGATCCAGGCTGCGTGCCCGGGATGCAGAAACATCCGCAAATGTGCGATCCACATTGCAAGCAGCAGCACGGCGCCGAAAAGCCCGAGCGGAATCGCGGTCGCCAGCACCTGGTTGTGCGGATTGGTTGCGCCGGCCGGCGCCGTTGGATCAGCCGCCGCGCTCTGAGCAAACATCGCCTGGGTGGAACCGGTGCCGTGACCGAAGAGCGGCGCCTCGCGCACGATGTTCAGGGACATTTTCCAAAATCCGACGCGCTGTCCGGCCGAAGTCTCATTGGCATTGGCGC
>JASHRR010000491.1 GCA_030037185.1 Xanthobacteraceae bacterium
ATCCATCGTTTCGAAATAGAGCCGTTGAGCAAGCGTCGCCTGCTCAGGGGCTTGGACGAGATCGCGCACACCAAGGAGTACAGCAGCGCCATCGGGCAATTCGAGGACGGGCAAAAGAAATCCTTCCCGTGGCTCTATTCCTGATTTGACAGTCGTGTTCCCAGGCAATCTCAACTGGTCGGGGTCTGTCCAACGGCAGGATAGCTTTTGGCGACATCGCCACGTTCTTGTTAAACGCAGCCGTTCGTCGAAGCCCGTGCGGCGATACCGAGAGTGACAATGGCGGCCGGTCCCCTTGGCCGTTTGCCCGGACATTAAGAAAATTAATTTCTGAACCCTCGCAAGCCAGCCGGCTGCCAACTTTGGTTAGCACAGCAGCCTGAGAACCGGATGATCTGAGGTTGCCAGGGGACCCCGGACCGGGCCGCAATGAAGCGAGCCTTCACCGGACAGGACTCCAATCCGCCCGCCCGCGCGCGCCCCGCAATTTGCAAGCTTGTGTGATCCACATCACACTCTTTGTGTCGAACAATTATGGTAGCCTCGTCAAGGTACGGGCTTTGGCGGATGAACGCGGCGGAGATTTGGTGATGATCAGACGACGCGACTTCATGGCGGGCCTTGGCGGCGCTGCTGTTTGGCCGGTAGCGGCACGCGCGCAGCAGCCTGACCGGGCACGGCGGGTCGGGTTCCTGCACGCACTCGCGGAGAACGATCCGGAAGCGCAGGAGCGCGTGGCAGTGCTTCGCGAAGGGCTCGCGCGACTCGGATGGACAGAGCGCAACGTTCGAATTGAACAGCGGTTTGCCGAGGGCGATTTCGCCCAAACGCGGGCGTATGCGGCTGAATTGGTGGGCTCGGCACCGGATGTTATTGTCGCCAGCTCCACCCCCGCCCTTGCGGCCCTGAAACAGGCGACCCGCACAATCCCAATCGTCTTCTCGGTAGTCAGCGATCCAGCCGGACAGGGTTTCGTTGCCAGCCTCGCGCGCCCCGGCGGCAACATCACCGGCTTTTCATTTGTCGACTTCCTGATGCTCGGAAAATGGCTGGAGGTGCTCAAGGAAATCGCCCCCGGCCTCAAGCGGATAACGCTCGTATTCAACCCGCAGACGGCGCCGTATTATCCGGTCTTCCTGCGCGATTTCGGAGAGGCCGCGGCAACGCTCGCTGCCGAGCTTTCGGCAACGCCGGTGCATGATGAGGCAGAGATCGAGGCTGCCGTGTCGGCGTCTGCGCGCGAACCGGACGTCGGCCTGATCGCCGCGCCGGACCCATTCATAAATAGTCATCGCACGCTGGTCGTGGCGCTGGCTGAGCGGTATCAACTGCCGGTGATCTATGGCTTTCAGCATTTCGTCAAGGAGGGCGGCTTGATCTCATACGGGCCGGACACACTCGATATCGTCCGCCGCTCGGCCTCCTATGTCGATCGCGTCCTGAGGGGCGAAAGGCCGGGCGAGTTGCCCGTGCAAGGGCCCGCCAAGTACGAGTTGCTGATCAATCTTAAGACCGCCAAGGCGCTCGGCCTCACGGTGCCAACGGCCCTGCGCGTGCGCGCCAATGAGGTGATCGAATAGCCATTTTCCCGAACACTTCTCGCGACAAATGGCGCAGTCATCGCGCAACTGCCCAGATCGAATCTTTCGTCGGTTGCTCGGCATTGCCGCGTTTTCCAAGGTCCATGTTCGCCGGGTCAGAACCGTTCTGACTATCGCTTTTATTCGTTTTGCATGCGGCCCGACTGAGCTAGGCTACCCTATGACAAGAGGGAGGCATGCTGATGCGGCGGCGCGAGTTCATCGCTGGGATCGGCGGCACGGTGGCGTGGACGTTTCGTGCGAGAGCACAGCAGCAGCCGCCAACGGTAGCGTTCGTCACTTCCCGATCGGAGTATACTTCACGCTACGCCGCGGATGCGTTCCGCAACGGCCTGCGAGAAACTGGCTATGTCGAGGACCGAAATGTAACGGTCGAGTACCACTGGCTGGACGGCCAGTTCGATCGGCTGCCGGCGCTGATGGCGGACATTGTCCGCCGCCGTGTGGCCGTCATCGCCACGCCCAGCAATACCCTCATCACGACTACGGCCAAAGCAGCGACAGCGACGATCCCGATCGTCTTCAGCGTCGGCACAGACCCTGTCAAAACTGGTCTTGTCGCGAGCTTCGCCCGGCCGGGTGGCAACGTCACCGGCATCCATTATTTCGCCCTCGAGGTGTCGGCAAAGCGGCTGGAACTCCTGCACGCGCTGGCGCCCCAGGCCACTCGCGTGGCTATTCTTGTTAATTCAGCCGATGGTCCGAGTACGAACGTCACATTGCGGAGCGTTGAGGACGCTGCCCGCTCGATCGGACTACGCACCCGGGTTCTCAAGGCAAGCACGAGCCAAGAGATCGATGCGGCCTTTGCGAGCCTTGCCGACGAACGCGCGGATGAGGTTCTCTTTGTCGCTGCCGACGGGTTTTTCCAAAGCCGCGGCGAGCAACTGATCGCCTTGACCGCGCGTGACAGGATTCCTGCGGCTTATCCGGATCGTGCCACCGTGCAAGCCGGAGGGCTGATGAGCTACGGGACCGACGGGGTGGACATGTTTCGTCACGTCGGCGTCTACACCGGCAACATCCTCAAGGGTGCCAAGCCGGCCGACCTGCCGGTCCAACAGTCGACCAAGTTCGAACTGGTCATCAACCGCAAGACAGCCAAGGCGCTCGGGCTGGAGATTCCCGTGATGCTGAGGGTGTCCGCCGATCTGATCGACTGACAAGTCGCGGCGTAGCGGTTCAGCGGTACGTTCTACTGCAATCAGTGCGGGCCAGGCTCCGGTATCGACCTCGTGAGGCGCATTCGCGGCCTCCCGTTCAGAGAGGCAGCCCTGCTCGTCGAGGGGGATCGTCGCGGGCACCTATCATTGTTTCCCGATGCGACCTTCCTTCTTCGCGTCCGGTGCGTTCCGAGGCATCGATCAGGGACGGGTTGAATGCCCTCTGGCGCAGCCGCGAACCCGTCCGTATCGGCGGCCCGGCCGACCCGCTGCGCCACCGCGGCATGAGCTTGCCGGTCTATCCGACGAGCCTGCGCACCGCGTCGCGTGTTTACCATCGCGGGCCTCCGGCCACCTTTCACCAGTCATGCTGGCTCCGGTCACCGATGCCACCGGCAGGGCAACCTCCACAAGACCTACCTGCAGGCGACAAGGCGCCCGTAGAACCCGCGCGCATGTTCTGTCCCGGGAAGATGCCGCCCGGCAGCGCCGTCAGGCTCGCGCCGGCGGGTTCCGTGCTCGGCGTCGCAGAAGGTATCGAGATCGGCGCTGGCAGCTCGGCTGCTGTTCGGCTTTGTGGTGTGGAGCGCGCCTCTCCAGCCAGCTCACGACATTCGAGGCCGCGATCGGAACGCAGCGGCTCCTCGTCTGCGGCGACAACGATGCCCATGGTACCGGCCAGCGCGCCGCCTACACATTCGCATCGCGATCGGCGACCCGTCTGCCGCTTGAGGTCCGCATCCCGCGCGAGGCTGATACCAACTGGAATGATGTTCGGCGGCACGCCGAACCTCTACCTTGGCGCTCGCCAGTCGCGACGCCACGGCAATTCCAAACCGCTGCTTTTCCCTCAACTTCGCGCCGCTGGTAACATCTGGCGGTGTATCGCACTTATGGACCGTTACAACCGGGTCCAGTGTCAACGTCTCCAGGCGGAGGCGGCCAGCAAATAAACGCCACTATCAGCACCAGAAGAACCACGAGGACCCAGGTTAATGGGTTAATGTCGTAATAGCATGCCACGGCACCTGCAATAAGCCACGTTTCAGCAGCGACCGGGGCTGACCGGTTCGTGGCGAACGAAGTGGAAAGGCCCGGGGTATTTGAAGACGGCAAAGTAACTGAAAGGGCGATCGGAGCTGATGGACGGGAATTAGCCATCCTGCCGGCTGACTCGATCTCAACGCCGACGCCATAGGTCGCACAGTGTGTCGGTCGTGCTACCGGCTCATCTTTGCACAATTCGTGCGCCGCCTTTTGATTGAACACCCAGTTGCCCCTTGGTGGCGAATCGACCTGTCCTCCGGACGCACGCTCGGCATACTCGGGCATCACATCGGACGCCCCCGGTCGAGTTGCGCGCATTCTGAAGTCCTGACGGCCGACGAGAAGAAGCCCCGCAAACTGCGTCAGCCGCGGTCTGTTCTGTCGTCTCGACATGTTTCCTCCTCCGTCCTACGCCGCCAGAGGAATGCTTCCACGAACGCGCTCCATCGGCGGCTCTGCTCAAAGACCCCGTGCGAGCAGATCATCAACCCTATTTTGACCCAAAAATAACAGAAATTGAACCATTCTCAACCAATTATTTTCAGAATACGCTACGTTACACATCATTTCATCACGCGATCGTGCATTGACAGTGAAATTATGATGTATTTCTTATGAAATTGAGATTCGCCGCGCGAACGGCTTCACGTCGGGTGATGAAATTTAGGTTCGCCCGCAGCGAGCGGCTTCAGGTCGGCTGTTAGCCGGAAGCATCTCGGGCTAGTCATTGACGTGGTTGAAGGGCGTCTCGAAACGTCAACTAGGAAGAATATGACCGTACATTTGCATCATATAGAATAATCTTCCAAGCCTCCGCGCCTGGGAAAAAATTTGCCGGCGATGTTTCGGACCATTAAAGGTCGAAAGAACCGAGCTTATAAGCCGGGGTATTCGCGAGTGAGTGATCGAAAAAGATCCTAGGCTAACGCGAACCTTAGCATTTAGCGGCAACTACACCCGGTCTGCCTTCGCCCTGACATCGGATAGCAGCCGGCAAATGTAGTCGCCTTTTTCAATTGTATTTTCCAGGAGTTCTTTCTTGAACCCCGGCTTATATTCTTCGAATTTATTTACTCCGAAGCGACCAATGCCACCGCGGTTTGCATGCGGATCTTTTACAAAAACCATAAGTGTTGCGAACAGGATACGATCCATGTTTGTGGTCAAATTGTACCCAAGCAAGTTATGAAACTCTTTCGCGAATGGTTCGCGAATACCAAATAAGCTCAGTGTCCTGCCATTCTCCGTATTTCCTATGAGAAATAAATTATTATTCAGAGAAAGGACAAAACCACGTGTACGCCGCGGCTCGTCGCCGCGCTCGCTGTCGTATATTCTATCAGGATGGAAATGCTCGAAATGAAAATATGATCCAGGAGGCGACGATTCGCGAATTTCCATAAATGATTTGACAATCTCCCCCCTCTCTGAAGAACTGCGATATGCATAATATTTTCCTGTTACACGTCTAATATTGTCTGTGGTTGCCGGAACATCAGCAACATCGAAAATATTATTTAATATTCGTGATCCTGCATACATGCTTTCAGCTGACAACTCGAGAGTCGTTTTTTTGGGAAACGTAATGACTTTTTCGTCGTGGGGATTAGACAATGATTGGTAATCAGCAAGGATATCCGTAGGTAATAGGCTCCTCAAATTGCTATCCGGATCGATAAGCTTGGCATGAATACGCTTAATATAATCACTGTTAGCCAAATTTATACGCCTCGGCTTACGGGTCAGATAGTTAGATAAATGAACTCCGCGGTCGATGTCGAACAGAGCCGCAATGCCTTGATAAGATAAGCCGCCTTCGTGGAGTTTGAAAATGATTTCCGTTTGCTTTTGTCTAAGCCTAGTAAGATCAATATTGACCGGAAGGCGAGAGAAGGATGAAATAGCGCTGCCCCTTTTCTTTGGCGAGCCTTCGCGGTGTGAGGGCGCGCCCAATTCCGTCGATGCGGAAGCTGTGTTCCGGGCTTGGCGCGGCATACAAATCTCCCTGCTTCTCTTGCTGATAGCTCACTCGCTTCGGAGCACATCGCTCTGCTTGCCGAATTTTGTTCTCGTTAAATGTCTAGGGAAAAAAGGTTTTTAACCCTTACGTGCATTCAGTGGCCATCACAACCACAGAGAGTTTGCCGCAATTGAGGCGGGCTAAGCCGGCTCATTGAGGAACCACCCGTCACGAAAGACTCATTGACAGCCGAATACCAGGCTTCGTCTGCCCGGGACAACAGATTTCAGCTCGAGACATCAAGTCGTCAACAGAAAGACCTTCTTGACATCGTCAAGCAGCATTTTCGCACCCAATTTCCGCCGGACTCCACCCACTTATCATAAGATTGTAATGAAATCACTGTGGTGGCAAAGCAAATATCGCTGCATCCGATGATCGCGCGGCAGCCTACGGCTTAGGGATCTTCGGCACGACCTGAAGGCAATCCAGTGTCATCGCGCCTTGGCCAGACACGTGCTTCAGATTTCGAGCGACCAGATCAGTCAGCCTCGCGGTTCTTTGGGCACGGAGATCTCATGTCCGGATCGCCCCCGCCGATCGGGTCATCGACAGTTGGGATGGTGAGTATCGCCCGGTTGGATACTGTCGATGACGCCGACCTTGCGATAAGAAACCTCATGTCTTCCCGTCCGGGACCTTAATCCAACGCCTCCAGGCCGGCACGCTTGCGCGCACGCTTCACGGTTTTGGGCGGGTAGGGCCCTTCGGGTGGGCGTCTGCGTGAGCCTTCGCAGTCGCCACCGCGTCGGCGGTCAACGATAGTCTTCGCGAATCTGCTTGGGCGTCATACCGCCGCCAAGAAGGGGCGCGAGGAGGTGTTACTTCAATATCCGAGGCATCGGAACGGCACTACGGCTTGCTGCGCCTTCATGCGGCGGCGAAGCGGGCTCCGTTTTCTCGCCCTCTTTTCCCAGTTCGCCACCGGGCAAGATTGCGGCTAAGTTAAGACTATGTTAATCAACTAACATTCCAAACGGAGCATTCATTCATGCATTTTTCACGAACACCCTGCCTGCGTCCCATCGAGATAACGCCTCCGCGGCGGCGTCAGCGCAAGTTGTCGAACGCCTCAAGCGCCACGGCGTGCTCGTGTTCTGTATCGGGATGGTCGCGCTCGTCGTGCTTTGCGCCGACAGAGCTCGCAACGCCGCACTGAGATTCGCCGCGGGGTATCCACACAGGCCAGCGCCCGGGTCAGCGTAACAACGAGTTATCGGTCCCGCGGGGCTTCTTTTGGGAGCGTAAGAACCGCAATCGAGACGCCGAGCGCATGAGTTAATGATCCCGGCCTTGTGCCCTGTGGTGCGATTCGCAGGGCGCCGGGGCGAGATTGGCTCGCCAAACAGGAGATTTGGATGAAAAATATGTTGACGTCGTTTTGTTTCTTGCTCGCACTCGTGGTGGGTTTATCACCGGCATTTGCCGCGAAGAAAGTCCGCCATTCGGCGGCACGAGCTCAGGCGCCGATCGCGTCGGACCCTGCGCCCGCACGGGTCGATCTGCTCTATGCAGCGTGCCGCGACATGTCCATCACGTTCCCGGCTTGTCCTGGACACTAGGAGATACTCAAAATGAAGGTATTTTTACTGGTTACTGCGGGCCTGTGCATCCCCGCGAGCGGTTTTGCGGATGAGGCACTCAAGTTCAGGGCGATCACACATTTGACATCAGTCCAATCCCAGGACGTCGGGGACGTCGACGGTCACGCGATGTCTTTGGTGCGCGCGTGAGGTATTGCCTGGCTTCCCGCCGGAAGCATCGGCGCAACGTACTTCACCACCATCACCGACTACGTCAAGGGGAGTGGTGAGATTGTGCGGGTATACCCGTTACGTTCGAGGACGGTTCTCAGTTGTGGTTCAAGACAACTGGATCAGCAGCCGTTGAAGGCACAAAGACGGACCTGAAGGGCTCTATTACGGTCCTTGGGGGCACCGGCAGGTTTGGCCGGAGCAAAAGGCGAGGGCACTATGACGGGTGCGCGGATGCAAGCCCAGATCGCCTCAGGTGCCGAGCTTTATAACGACGTATCCATCGACATAAAAAAATGAAGACTGGGGGCGGCTTAGGTCGCCCCCTCCGTTTTTTTGTCATGGGGGGGAACCATATATGGCCTTCCAGGCCGAGACCATCACCGTCGTCGAAGGGGTGCTGGGCCGATATCGAGAAAATCGCAAAGGCGCTCAGAGCCCGGATTCTATCGCCGGTGAGCGATTGGGGCACGCCTTGACCTTGGGTCGCCGCTGACTCTCAGGCAGGGCCAGCCGTCAGGGCGCCGTTGGTTCCTGCGATGCCCGCGAAAGGGGCTTGGCCGCCGGCGCGGAGGCAGGCCGCGGTACCGGGTTGGGGGCGGAGGCAGGCCGCGCTCCCGGCTTGGCCGCGGAGGCGGACGCGGGGCGCGATGCGGGCCTGGGCGCCGAGGCCGAGACAGTGCGCCGCGACTCCTCCGAGTTCCTTGCATGAATCGACTGTTCGATCTCCTGTAGTTTCGTGATCTCGCGCGTCATCTGCTCCTGGTCGGTTGTGAACTGGTCGACGCTGCGCATCATCTGGTCGACGCCGCGCATCATCTGCTCTTGACTTGCGGCGATCCGGTCGACGCTGCCGGCTATCTGCTGTTGACTTGTGGCGATCCGGTCTGCGCTGCCCGTCATTTGCTCCTGACTGGAGGCAATACTGGTGGCGATCCGATCGATGTTTTGCCGCACCGCGTCGAGATCGACCGACATTGCGTTGGGCTGCGGGACCGTTCGCGAGGCTAGCCCGATCACGTCAGGCGCGTTCTGTGGAACTGGCTCGGCCTGCGGCGCCAACCAGCTAAGCTGCGGGTATGAGCTTGCGACCATCTCCCTGACGACTTCGCCATACGACTGCCAAGCCAAGGTGGCTGAGACGCCGATGCAAAAAATTGTCAGGAAACGCACGAGCGCGGTCAAGGCTCGCCTGCCAACCGAGGACCGTCCGTTTGGATACCTGTCATTTTTCAGGTCGGCCGGGAGAACAGTAGGCAATGCTTCTACAGGGTCGGATTGCGTGGGGCCTGGCATGGCACTAACCTGCACCCTTAATGTTCCAATTCTAACCTAATGTACACTCAATCGACGCAAGCGGTGTATCCCACCTGCAACACCTTGTAATTTCTCGTTGTCTGACAAAAATGGCCCCGCCATATTGGCGGAGCCAAGTCGGGGAGGTATTATCGACACGTGTTAGCCGGACTCAGCACGGCTCCAAGCGGCAAGATCCCGCAGCCGAGGGCATTACCAATTTGAAAGCCATCGTCAAATCCTCCTTGTTCTCAACCGCATAGCCTATGGCCGAGGCGTTTGAGGCGAGGAACAGCCCCCACCTCCAAAAGGAGACGGCTTGGGCGCCACTCTCTGTGATGACCCTGGTGATGCGCTGCAAGTGGGGCGAAAAGCGAAGGCTGGTCATGATGTTGCCCTGGATGGGTTCACTTCGATTCATGAATGGTCGCTGCTGGTCCGAACCTGCGGCCGGCTGTAAACGCGATCAGACCGCGAGAGATGACCGAACCGTTCGGTCATGACATAGTGTGCTCATCATAATACGTCAATTGACCGAACCGTTCAGTCACGTGATTTTGATTGGCGACGCAGTGGCTGGTCCAAACGATGGCACCGTGGGGTACCGAGGGGCGATGCTGCGAGTCCGCATCGTCATCGGACGGATCGGCTCCTCTTGCTTGGGCCATACTGACAGGGAACGGACCCAAGCGAACGTGATCGGTTCCTGAAGAGAACCAATTTAACCGCTGCCGGGGGCGCCCGAGAAAGCGAGCCGCAACAGCTATTGTGACTGCAACGATCCGGTGGCATTCCGCTACCCCCAACCGCGCCAAACGAGCCCGTTTCGCCCAGCGATCGCCGCCCTTGGGCGACTGTGCCTTAGCCGCGCTTCTCGGCGCTCCCGGTCAGGCAATGGCAGCTTGGCAACGCCTGCGTGTGTCACAAATCCCTCGGGCCAGCACCCGGGGCAGCGTGCGGTACGACCTCGGTGGAAATTGAAGGACATAGCGCGACCACGAGAAGCCTCGATTTATCGGCGATAAATCGCGTCCGCCGGTGAGGCGGCGAGAAAAAAGAAACCGCCGAAAAGTGTTCATCCCTGCCCACTGGGGAGAGATGAAACACCGACATGCATTTGCGCAATCTCCGCAAGGCACTTGGCGAGGGCCTCGCCCTCCGCGTCGGCAAGGGCTGCGACGCGGGCACTGGCGACGGCGTCGATGCCGCGCGACAGCGCCATAGCGCCGGCGAGGGCGGGTTGGATCACGTTGCCTTCGATCGCCGCATAATTCGCAGCGCCACGTTTCAGAGTATCTCCATAACCCTTGATCAGCCGCGCGCATTCGACGATTTCGAGCGCGAGCGTGTCGGATTTCTGCGCCGCCGCGATAATGAGCGCAAGCCATGCCTCGATGGCGCGCTGCTCCTCCTTGAAGCGAAAGCTTCGCGGCCGGAAGCGCCGGAGTCGAGCGAGGGCAAGCAAGCGCAGATAGCCGAAAACTGAATTGGTCTTGATCTCCATGCCCCAGTGAAACTTGTCGATCCATCCGCGGCGCTCGGCAATCGCGGTGAGGGGCCGAGCAATGAAGGGCGGCAGCACCGAGCATATTTCGGCAATGCCGGGTTTTAAAAATTCCACAATCGCCACCGGCTCGCGCGGTCCCGCGTTCATCTGCGAAGCGATCCTTGTCATCCGCCCCGGCGCGATCTTCACCTCAGCGACGCGGATCACGTCCTCGTAGGACATGCGCAGCGCGAGATGGCGGGCTACCTCCCGCGTGAGGCGCCCGCGCGCGCCGGCGCGCTCATCGGCTTCGGCGATGCGGGACAGACGGTCAAGATAGAGACGCGCGTAGGCGGCGTCCTGATAGGCCACGAGCCGCCGCAACCCTTCGGACACCAACTCCGCCGCAATGCCGAAGCGCGCGGCCTCGTTGTCGAGGCTACCCGGTAGCGCGGGCGTCCCCGCCGCACGCTCACCCGCAAGCGCAGGGTGATCAGGCGCGCCCTGGCCTCTCCCCGCTTGTCGGAAGAGGTCGGCCTCCCTACCCTGCGCCGCATGCGGGGAAGAGGGCCGGGTGAGGTCTCTCCACAGGCTCTCAGCCGCAAGTCCCGGCTTGCGCAAACGCCCCCTCTCCCCGAGAGAGAGCCGCGTTGCGCCGTTTGCGATTGTCTCGCTCACAAGGGAGGGAGGCGAGATGCCGGCGCTCCGAGGCGCAGGGGAGGACCGCGCGGCAACAAGTCGCTCCGCCGCTGCAAATCCCGCCCGAAAGCCGCGCAGATTGGCGTCGGAAGACCTGCCCGTCCGGATCGCAGCTTCCAAAGCCGCTGCCGGTATCGGCAGGCCGCCTGCGGCCGCCACGGCTCCAAGCATGACGGAATTGATCATCGCGCGCGCTGTCCTGGCGACTGCGTCCATGTCGAACAGCAGCTGTGACCGGGCGTTTTCTTCCGCCGCTCCCATCAATCTTGCGGCGTCGAAGCGCC
Source organism: Xanthobacteraceae bacterium (assembly GCA_030037185.1). Next base: position 11,351 of record JASHRR010000491.1, read on the forward strand.
CATCGCCCATCGCTATTTTCTCCGCGATGGCGTGGGAGCGATGGGTGCTGGCGATCAACAGCGTTCGGTCAGGCGTGACGAAGCCGGCGGCGACGGCGCGGCCGGCTTCCAGGAATTCGCTCGCCACCACTACATCGACGTCCCCGATGCCGGGTGCGAGCGCAAGGAGCGGACGCTTGCCCCCAAGCTCGCGCCATGGCATCGGATAAACTTCGATATAATAGGTCGTGGCGCCGGTGCGCTGCGCAACGCCCGGGATCGAGGTGCTCTGCACCGGCAGACCGCAGCTTGCCGCTGCCGCGATGATCCAGTCGGTCAGCACGCCGCCGCCTTCGCCACCGAGCGCCGCGATCAGCATCGAGACGGGACGCGCACTCATAGGGCGCGGTCCGCGGCGTAGCCGCCCAACACAGCGATGATGCGATACCGCAGCGCTGCGACGGCGCGATCCCACCAGTTCGGATTGCGGACCAACTCTGCACGATAGAACGACGGACACAGCACCGCCGCATGGGCGACCTCACCGCAGAGGCCGCAGCCGACGCAACTGTCGACCACGGTCGTCACCGGGTCAGTGCGCAGCGGATCGGGGTTTGGCTTGACGGTGAGCGACGGGCAGCCGGACAGGCGGATGCACGAATGGTCGCCGGTGCAGATTTCTTCATCGACGCCGTAGCGGATATGCACCACGCGCTTACCGCTGTTGAGTTTTTCCGCCTCCTCCGCGCGCAGGCGGCGCTGGCGCGCGAGTTGGCATTCTCCATCCGCAATGATCACCTTGAGGCCGTGCTCGGCCGTGCGCATCGCCTCCTTGAGTGTCGCCATCATGGCGGCGACCGAGTAGCTACGCACCTTGCGCAGCCATTTCACGCCCATGCGGCGCAGCGTGGCTTCCACATCCATGCGGGTCGCCTTGCTGCCGCGCCCCGCAGCGCTCGACGGCATATATTGCTGGCCGGTGGCCGAGGTGTAGCCGTTCTGCATCACGATGAGGACGCCGTCCCCGTGGTTAAACAGATTGCTGGCAACCCCGGTTATTAGCCCGTTGTGCCAGAAGCCGCCGTCGCCCATCACGGCGATCGAGCGACGGTCCATGTTGGGGCCGACCGCGGCCGCGCTCGCCAGCGACATGCCGTAGCCAAGGATGGAATTGCCGAGGCTGAACGGTGGCAGGGTGCCGAAGGAGTGGCAACCGATGTCCGCGCTGATGTGAGCGGGCCCGATCTCGCGCTGCACGAGCTTGATGGCGCTGAACACCGGCCGCTCCGGACAGCCGGTGCAGAATGCCGGCGGCCGCGCCGGCAGTTCGCCAAGCACCGCCGCCACCTTGGCACGATCGCCGACGATTTCGCGCACCCTAGCGACGATCGCCTCGGGATCAAGGCCGGCCGGCCGCGCTTCAGCCAGGAAGGCCGCCAGGGCTTTGAGGAGAACCTCGGCGGTGTATTCGCCGGCCTTGGGCAGCGGACCCTTGCCGAGCACGCGCGTTGGCAGATCGGCGCGGCGCAGTTCCACGTTGAGCGCGTGCTCGATGTATTCGGGATGACCTTCCTCGACCACCAGCACGGTGCGCTTGCCGGCGCAGAACGCCGTAAGCTCCTCCGGCACCAGCGGGTAGACCACGTTGAGCACCAGAATCGGCACCCGCGAGGTGCCGAAGATGTCGGCGAGGCCCAACCGCTCGAGCGCGCGCAGCACCGCGTTGGTGAGCCCGCCCATCACAATGATGCCGATATCGTCAAGGTCGCCGCCGATCATTTCGTTGAGCTTGTGTTCGCGAATGAAGGCCTGCGCGGCCGGCACACGGTCTTCGACCTTGAGACGCTCGTGGATGAAGGTCACGGGCGGATGCGACAGGCGGGCATAATCGAAGCGCGGCGGCCCCGGCAGGCGATTGAGGGCGGAATAACGGCCCGGCCGGTTGTCGCGGGCGATGAATTCTCCGGTGACATGGCAGGCGCGAATGCGCAACTCCAGCATCACGGGCGCATGGCTGGCCTCCGACAGTTCAAAGCCCTGCTCGACGCAGCGCACGATGGTGGGCAGGTCCGGCCGCGGGTCAAGCAGCCACATCGACGACTTCATCGCATAGGCATACGAGCGTTCCTGGATCACGCTCGCACCCTCCCCGTAGTCCTCGCCGAGGATGATCATGACGCCGCCGATCACGCCAGGAGAGGCCAGGTTCGAGAGAGCATCGGCCGCCACATTAGTGCCGACGATCGACTTCCAAGTCGCGGCCCCACGCAACGGATAGTTGATCGAGGCGCCCAGCATGGCGGCCGCCGAGGCCTCGTTGGTGCAGGTTTCCAGATGCACGCCCAGTTCGGCCATCATGTCCTCTGCATCCACCAGGACGTCGAGGAGGTGCGATACCGGCGCGCCCTGGTAGCCGCCTACGTAGCTTACGCCCGACTGCAACAGCGCCTTGGTAACGGCGAGGATGCCTTCACCGCGAAAAACCGCGCCATCGCCGAGTCGCAAGGCTTCCACTTCAGTTTTGAAAGAGCGTTCCATAACGTCTCACCTAAGGTTCGCCGCATTCTCGCATCCCGCACCGCAAGCGCAATCGGTAGAGATCGAGATGTGGCGCGGTTTCGGCATTCGCTTCTGACACGTATTGCGAAGGCTTCAGCTGTTTTTCGTGACCTCCCCGGCGGCTCGGATTGCTTCCGGCTGGAGCGGTTGCCGGGGTCGGACCCACTGCAAAGCGCCTTGTCACGACGCCCACCCGTAACGACGCCGCCTGTCCTTCTCTCGGCGGCGGAGGTCGGGGCGTGGCGCATTTGCGCAAGCCCAAACGTGCGATCCGCAGCCTGCGGCGCGATCACCCTGCCGGCCTCACATCCGGGTCGGCAGATAAAGTGCAATGATCGGAAACGCCACCAAGATGACAAGCCGCACCAGGTCGGTGACGATGAACGGCAGGACGCCCTTGAAGATGGTGGCGAAATTGACGTCCTTGATGACGCTTTTGATGACGAAGACGTTCATCCCGACGGGCGGATGGATAAGCCCGAGCTCCACCGTCATCACGATGATGACGCCGAACCAGATGGGATCGAAGCCGAGCGTCCTGATAACCGGAAAGATGATCGGGACCGTGAGGATGATCATCGCCATGGCGTCCATCAGGCAGCCGAGCACGAGATAGATCAGCATGATGAGCGCCAGCACGCCGTAGCGTCCGACGCCGAGCCCGGTCAGGAACGCGGTCACGTTCTGCGGGGTCTGCGTTATAGTGAGGAAATAGCCGAACAGCAGCGCACCGATCAGCACCGTAAACACCGCCGCAGCCGTCCGGGTCGCCTGCAGCAGCGAAGCGCGAATGTCGCGGCGCGACAGCCGCCCGCGCAGCACGCCTATCAGGAAAGCGCCGCCGGCCCCCATGCCTCCCGCCTCGGTCGGGGTGAACAGCCCGCCATAGAGCCCGCCGATGACAAAAGCGAACAGCGCGAGGGGCGCCCAGATGTCACCGGCGGCGGCGAGCCGCTCTGCCGGCCCGGTCCGCTCGCCGGCCGGCAGGAACTCGGGCCGCAACCATCCGATTATCAGTATGGTGGCGATATACATCGACACCGCCAGAATGCCGGGCAGGATGCCAGCGATGAACAGCTTGCCGATATCCTGTTCGGTGATGATCCCGTAAACCGCGAGCACGGTCGAGGGCGGAAACATGGCGCCAAGCGTGCCGCCGGCCGCGATCACCCCGGTTGCAAAGGATTGCGGATATTTGTAACGGCGCATCTCCGGATACGCGACCGTCGAAAACGTCGCCGCCGTTGCCACTGAGGACCCCGAGATCGCCGCAAACCCGGCACACGCCACGATGGTGGCGATGCCGAGCCCGCCGCGCCGGTGGCCGACAAATGTGTTCGCGGCACGGAATAGCTCCCGGCTCATGCCCGAGGCGGTGACAAACGCCCCCATCAGCAGGAACATCGGGATCACCCCGAAGGTGTAGTCGGTCACCGTGCGCATCGATGTCTGGCCGACGAGCTTGAGCGCCGGCGTGCTTCCGACCAGATAGGCAAAGCCCGACACCCCGACGAGTCCCATCGCCATGCCGACCGGCACGCGCAGCAGCATCAAGGCGAACAGCACGACGAAGCCCGTGGCGGCGACCGCATCGGGGCTCATCGGGCGTGCCTGCCTTTACGTCTGACCGCTGGCGGGGAAAGCTCGCAATTTGCGCCGTCGCGCAAATTGCGGGTGACGAGGCACGGGTGCGGGCCCCGCGTAGGGTTCCGCGGCACGGCCCCCTCGCCCGGCCCCTCTCCATAGCCCGTCGAAGACGGGTGCAGACGCCCTGATGGCAAGCCGGGCGAGGGACAACAGGAGCGCGGCCGTACGTCGCCTCTGCCGTTCGCGTCGCATGATAGCCCGAAGATCGACGCAGCCCCCATCACTCCACCGCCTTTGCCTGCCCGTCCGCCCGCAAATCCTCCGGGTGGAAGATCAGTCGCCAGGTGCGGATGGCGATCAGCAGCACGGCCGACACATCGCCTGCCCAGGCAACCGCGAAGAACGGCCAGGTTGGCAGATGGAGGTCGACGGTCAGGATATTATCGTTGCGGGTGGTGACCACCTTGTCGAGCAAGGTGTAGGTCTGCACCGTAACGACGAACAACAGCACCACGGTCGCGAACACGTCGAGCACGCGCTGCCGCCGCGGCGAGACGTTGGCCCAAACCAGATCGACGGTGATGTGGCCGCCGCGATAGCTGGTTGCCGCGATGCCCCAGAAGATCAGAATGCCGAGCAGAAGCTGGCCGAAATTGTAGCTGTCGGGAATCGACGTGCTGAAGAAATAACGCAGCAGCACTGAGATGAAAATATCGGCGGCCACCATCCCTACGAAGATGGCCGCCACCCATTCGATCGCATCGATGAAGCGGTCCATACCGTTGCGGCTCACCCCAGGTCCTTTATTGTCGAGGACGAAAGTTTCTGATCCGGCGCTGCGCTCGATTTGTCATGACTCACGAAAGAGCGTGTGAAAATCTCGGAGCAAACTCTAAGCAGGCGGTGCGCGCGCGCGTGTCTCCAAGCATGGCGACGGGCACGGCCGACCAAGCGGTCGTCCGGCGGGACGGCTGCCCATCGAAACCGGCAACAGTCGATTTCGATCGGCAGCCTCCTCAGGATGAGGGCAGGATTTCTTTGCTGGTTCGGAAAGCGGGCGATCCAGCAGCCTCCATGGCCCAGGGCAAGCGATACCGTGCCCGAATCAAATTGGGTGGTTACCGGATTGCCGCCTTCGCGGGCGATGACACTCAAATGCACGCGGCCCATCCACTCGCTGCGCGTCTCAGTACCCCGCGTTGTATTTGGCGAGCTCGTCCTTGAGTTCCTTCATCGCCGCCAGCGGATCGACGCCGACCTTGCGGACGTTGTCGGCCCAGCTCTTCTCCAGCGGTTCAGCGGCTTTTTTCCATTGCGCGAGTTCAGCCTCCGAAAGCGCATAGACGTCGTGGCCCGGCTCAGCCTTTATCTTGGCGATGCCGGCATGCTCGAATTCGCCCCACGGTCCGCCGACCCTGCCGGCGGCTTCGGTGGTGCAGTTGTCGTCGATCGCCTTCTTCTGCACCGCCGACATCTGGGCGTATTTGTCCTTGTTGAACACGAACGCGAAGGTGGTGACATAGAGCGGCACGTCCAGGTGGAACTTGGTCACCTTGTCGATGCCGAATAACACCACGGAGCCCCACGGGAAGGTGACCGCGTCGGCGACGCCCTTTTCCAGGATGTCGCGTACTTCGGGGGCGCTCGACTGGACATTGGCGCCGCCGAGCAGGCTCACGAAGGTGCCCATGGTGGCGTCCGCGGGTCTAACCTTCAGGCTCCTCACATCGCCCGGCACCCTGATCTTCTTGTTGGAGTGGAACGAGCCCGGATCATGAATGAACGCAAGGCAGAACTTTACGTCCTTCATCTCACGGGCCGCGTACTTGCGATACCAGGCGTCGAGCGCCTCAGAGCCGCCCTTGGCGTCCGATATCAGGAACGGAAGCTCGCCTGCCGCGATGATGGGAAAGCGTCCGGGCTGGTAGCCAGGATTGACATAGGTGAGATCGGCGATGCCGTCGCGGGCCATGTCGTAATGGTCGAATGCCTTGCCGAGCTGCTGGGCTGGAAACACCTTGTATTTGAGGGTTCCGCCGGACGCCTTCTCGACCGCCGCCCCCCAGTCCTCCAATGCCTTCTGCAGCGGATGATTCGGCGGCACCCAATGGGAGAGCTTGAGTTCGAAAACCTTGTCCCTGCCCTGGGCGGCGGCGGGCGACAGGGGTTTCGCGCAGAGCGCGATGGCGATCACGGTTGCGAGCGCAAGCCCCGGCGCGCGAAGCCCAGTGCGATCGAGATGTTGCCGCGCCCGCATCGATCCCTCCTCGTTTTGGACGTTTGTCTTCTGCCGCCATTTCGCGGTATGTCCTGCGGCGATTGAGCCCGAATTGGGTGGGGTTGTAAATCCCGCCAGCGGCGTGATCAGAACAAGCCGCGGTGGCGTTTCGCCTGTCAGCGAAACCCGGCAGGCTTTGTGCATCGCAGGGCGGACCCGGCGTTTCGTGCAGCTCGGCATCGGACAGGCCCGCATCCGGCCTCTGGCGGCCTGATGGCAAGCTCCCGCCGGACCCGGCGCACATTCGCGTTTCAGGCCTTAAGCTTTGCAATTACCTCTTCCGGTATCGGCTTGCTCTTGAGCTTGGCGGGATCGGCCGGGTCGCGGGCCGCCCAGACCCTGATCTCGTGGCCCTCGACCGCGAGCGTTTCGCCTTTGAGCAACCGGTGTTGCATGCGAAAGCTCGATCGCTTGATCTCCCCAACCATTGATTCGATGGTGACGACGTCGCCGAACACCGACGGAGCGATAAAACGCGCTCCGACATCGACGACCGGAATGCCGACAAGCTCGTATTTTTGCAGCATCTGATATTTGTTAAGGCCCAGAGCGCGCCAGAATAGGGCGTTCGCGGACGCATCGAAGTAGCTGAAATAGTTTGGGAAATATACGATTCCGGCGGGATCGCAATGGCCCCATTCGATGGTCACCTGGTGGCGGTTCGTGAGCATGCGTTATGTGGTCCTTTGAT
>JASHRR010000492.1 GCA_030037185.1 Xanthobacteraceae bacterium
GGTGCCAGTGGATGAGTGTCTCAGGACGGATGATGGTCAGAGCCTGAAGGATCGACGGAAACCAGCGGTAAAGCACGATCAGCAATCGGCGATCCTTGTTCGTGAGCCGGACACGGCCCTGGAGCCTGCGCCGCAAAACAGTTAACTGATGCCGAAGTACCGCGTTCTCAGCCTCAAGCCTCATCTTCGACTTGATTAGCGCGGTCAAGACAGCCGGGACGAAATACAGAAGCCCGATCATTCCGCCAGCTTAAGCGATTCCGTCACGTCATCAACTCGGATGAGGTTTTCGCTACACACAGTGGATGTCAGGCCGCAATTGCGAGGCGGACGGCGCGCTTGAGCGCCACGCAACGAAAGGGCTCGTTACGGGGTAAGCGGCTCAATATGGACAATCTTGCTCGTCTGCTGGCCTTCGGTCCACATGCTGGAGGGTACGCGAGGATTCGTGCTCTTCTGCACGTCGATATGGCGCGTATTGATGGAAGTGGGCAGGAGATAGGAGCTCCATTCGCCGGTTTCCACATTGAGCCGCTGAACCAGATCGGTGCTCATATCGGCGCCCCACGCATATTTGACGTCGTCGAACCCGACATCGTACGCGCCCGCATAAGCAACCGGCACATCCCACGCCGTGACCTTGCCGCTCTTAGGGTCATACATCGCGTAACGATTGGCATGGAATTGTGAGAACCACAGACGATTCTGCGAGTCGATATGTCCTCGCCTCGCGCCGCCAATGCCGGGCGGAAGATCGATATAAGTCACGTCCCCGGTCTTGGCGTCCACGCGCCAGATTTGCCTTGCGTTGGGATTGTTGTCGAGGCTGTAGACATTGTTGTCGAGGTCGGTGACCAGTCCGTAACCGGCGACGGTTCGCCTTCCGGGGGGCGGCAGAACTTCGTGGAATTGCTTGCTGGCGAGGTCGAACTGATACATTCTGTTGAAGTCGCCCTCGTTGGCCTTGGTCCACAATTTCCCGTCAACGTTCGAATGTAGGGCGTCGATCATGGTGAACCGCGTGTCGTCCTTCGCCCAACTGGGCGCCCGGTAGGTGGAGACCTTTCCGGTCTTCGGGTCGAGCTCGGCGATCACCGCCTGCCCCATCATCGCCTGCCAGATGTGTCCATCCTTATCCATCGTGACCATGAGGCCCCCGGTCGGATGGCCGGGCTTCGACACGGGGACCGGATAGCGAGTGACCTTGCCGGTCTTGGGGTCCAGCTTCGAGATGAACATGTGCTGGAAATCGGTGAACCAGACGTTGCCCGCCGGATCGAGGAGCGTGTCGTGGGGCGCGGCCTCGTCAGGAAGATCGTAGGTCGTGATGATGGCCTGTGTCGATTTGCCGGTCGGCCGCGGCTGCGTTTGCAGTTTGTATGGCAATGCCTCTCCGGAGCTGAGATTGATCGAAGCGATATAGGCCCCGAAGTCCTCCTGTGCCTTGCTCGGCGGACCGCTCAAAATCTCGTTTGCGTTCTGAAAGAAGAACGGAAAATTGGGCGAAGCGTTCGGGGCATGCGCCCGCATGCGCTGCACCGTAATCGCCATTTCCGACCCTTTGTCCTTGGAAAAGAACGGACGCTGCAGGCCATGGCAATCGAGACAACTCAGCAAGGCCATTTTCTGGGCGGCCGTGCCCGGGGCGCTTTGCATCAACTCGCTGTTGGACATCTGAAGGGCGAGAACGTGCGGCACGGCCTTCGCAAGCGTGAGGTCGAGTTGCGTGGGGCCGCCCGACTCTATCGTTGCCGATGTCGGCTTGAGCGTGTACCCGACGGCACGGATGGTGATGTCATAAGCCCCGGGGGTGAGCCGGTCCTGCGGAAAACTGTACATCCCCTGACCGTTGGTGCTGACCGAAACCATGATGGTCGAGCCAGGCTGCTTGGCGCTGACGACCACACCTTCCATCTTGCCTTCTTCCGCCGAAGATACAGTGCCGGTCAGTGCCGCCGGGCCGTGGTTTTGAGCCATCGCCGAATGGCTCCCTGCGATCGGCAAAGCCAGTAGCCCCATGCCCGTGATCGCGCCAAAGGACAATCTCGTCAGAATATCTCCAAGTCGCGTGACGATCGTCATCGAACCCTCCGTGGCGGCGCAGTGGTAGACTTCATTTTCATTCGAGGATCTTGCCAGCAGGAGCGAGAATATTGCGCCGGGCGGCACTGATCAAGTGACTGAACGCACCGGTGAACCCGGTTCCCACGCCGTCCAGATCGCGATAGGCTGCCCTGACCAGCGTGGGATCAAGAATGCGAGTATCCTGTTGCGGTAAGACACTGTACGGCAAAAGGAGACCATCATGCGCGAGAGGTTCTCAGGCTCGATGATAACGGTCGCCATTGCTATGGCCGCTGTCAGCGTTCTCGTTTCCGTGTCGATCACAGGGGTGTCGGCTCAGCCCACCGTAGAAGTGCCACAGTTCAGATACGATCCGTCTTGGCCCAAGCCTTTGCCGGAGGGGTGGGTACTTGGATCGGTGGGTAGCGTTTGCGTCGACGCGCGCGACCACGTATTCGCCGTGACCAGGGGGCAACCTGCACCCAAGGAGAGGAATTTGGCGATGGCTGCACCGCCGATTATCGAGTTCGACGCGGACGGCAATGTG
>JASHRR010000493.1 GCA_030037185.1 Xanthobacteraceae bacterium
TCTCGCCGCCGGCAGCAACGCTGACATCCGTCAACGTGCCGACACACGCACCACCGTGATCGACCTCGGCGGCCGCACCGTCGTGCCGGGCTTGATGGATTCGCACATTCACGCACTGCGGGCCGGCCTCACCTACGCGGTTGAGCTGAGCTGGATCGGGGTGCCGAGCCTGGCGAGGGGCCTCGAACTCATTCGCGAGACGGCGCAGCGGTCGCCGCCGGGCGCTTGGATCAAGATCGGCGGCGGCTGGACCGAATTGCAGTTCGCGGAGAAACGCGGCCCGACCATCGAGGAGTTGGTCGCCGCAGCGCCCGACCGGCCCGTCTATGTGCAGCGCCTCTACAACACGGCCTGGATCACGCCGGCCGGCCTCAAGCTGATGAAGCTCACACCGGGCAGCGAAATCCCCGGCGGCAAGGCCGACAAGGATGCCAACGGCAACCTCACCGGGGTCTTCACGGGCGTCAATCGCACGTTCAATTTCTTCACCGCAAAAATTCCGGGGCCGAGCTTTTCCGACCAGGTCGCCGGCACCGCCAAGTATTTCCGCGAACTCAACCGGCTCGGCATGACGGCCATCAATGACTTCCCGGGCGGCGGCATGTTCCCGCAAGATTTCCGCGCGGTTCAAACGTTATGGTCCAAGGGCGAAATGACGCTGCGGGTGTCATTCCATATTTCCTCGAACAGCCAGCATACGCTTGATGACTTCAAGTCGCTGACGGTGTTCACGCCGATGAATTTCGGCGACGACATGCTGCGCTACCGCGGCATCGGGGAGTCGCTGACCCAGGGCATCTATGACGGCTCCACGGTCGGATTGCCCTATAGTCCGAGCGCCAAGGACTGGGATGAGTTCTGCGCGGTGGCGAAGTGGGCGGCCGAACGCGGCATCCAGGTGCATCAGCATGCCGCCAGCGATCGTGCTGCGGCAGGGATCCTTGACTGCTTCGAAGCCGTAAACAAGGAAATCCCGCTCGCCGGTCTGCGCTGGCAGATCGCCCACATCGAGAACGCTTCGCAGCAAACGTTGCAGCGCATGAAGGCGCTGAACATGGGATGGGCCGTGCAGGATCGCCTTCTCTATGCAGGCCACATCGTTGCGAAGGCGCTGGGGCCGGAGGCATCGGAGCGGGCGCCGCCGATCAAGACCGCGCTCAAGATCGGCCTGCATGTGGCGGCGGGGACAGATTCTGATCAGGTTGCCCCCTATAATCCGTTCGTCTCTATTCGTTGGCTGCTGGACGGCAAGATGATCGACGGCACTCCCATGCGCGCGCCGGAAGAGTCGCCCAACCGCGAGGAAGCGTTGCGCATGTATTCGCTGAATTCCGCGTGGTTCACCTTCGACGAAACCAGGCGCGGCTCGCTGGAGGCGGGCAAATATGCCGATCTCGCCGTGCTGTCGGACGACTATCTGACCGCACCGGTTGAGCAGGTCGGCGATTTACATTCGCTGCTTACCATGATCGGCGGCAAGGCAGTGTATGGCGAGGGGCCGTTCGCGGCATTGGAGGGCAAGTGATCGTCGCGGGGTAGAGCATGTTACGAGCCGTGTAACGCTCGCCCGGTTTGATCGCGATCTGGCAGCCACCGACCGGGCGATAGGCGGTTGCCTCGCGCCGGGCCATCTTATGTTCGGTCGGCCCAATCAAGCATGCGCTGCCTCGATGCGTCATCTGCAACGCCTGCCAGCTGCGACAGCGCCTCGACGCGAACTCGCGGGTTCGACGTCACTCAAGCTTGACATTGGCCACCCGGCCGACTTCGGCCCACATCTTGGTTTCCGTGTCTATCAAGCGTGCAAACTCCGCCGCGGTGCTGCCGACGGTCGGCGTCGCCATCGCCTTGAACTGGCCCTTTACATCGGCCATCTGCATGATCTTGCGCAGCTCAGTTTCGAGCTTGCGGATGACGCTGGGCGGCGTCGCGGCAGGCGCGAATAGGCCGCTCCACAGGCCGACCTCCATGCCGGATACGCCAGCCTCTGCCATGGTCGGCACATCGGGAAGATCCTCCAGCCGCGTCCTGGACGTAACCGCGAGGGCGCGGACCTGTCCGCCCTTGACCTGCGGCGTCGTGGGTGGCGGATCGGCGATCGCAAACACCGACTGCCGGCCGATGACGCTGACGAGCGATTCGTTGCTGCTCTTGTAGGGGATCGCGGTCGCCGGCGCGCCGGTGCGCAATTTGAAGAGTTCGGTCGCCAAGGTGAATGCCGACGAGGCGGTCGCGTAGTTGGCCTTGTCCGGATTGGCCTTCATCCACGATACCAATTCCTGCACGCTTTTCGCCGGATGCGACGGGTAGATCGAAAGTATCAACGGAAACGACGCGATATTGGAAATCGGCGCGAAATCCTTGAGCGTCGCATAAGGCGGCCTTACCGAGATGGCCGGGATGATGCTCATCGCGCCGCTCGCGCCCACCAGCAGCGTGTAACCGTCAGGCGGCGCTGCCATCACGGAGAGGGCCGCGAGGCTGCCGCCAGCGCCCACTTTGTTCTCGATGATCACGCTCTGGCCAAAGTCGTCCTGAAGCTTCTGGCCGATAATGCGGGCGATGATGTCGTTGCCGCCTCCGGCCGCAAACCCGACCACGATCTTAATGGTCTTGTTCGGGTAATTCGCCGCTGGATCAGTCTGCGCCCAGGCGGTCCCAGCCACTCCTGCAAGCATCGCGAACGTCATCAGCCCGGCGGCGCGAACTCTGCGACGCAAACCGGTGATTTTCATTGGCGTCCTCCGGTTGATGTCAAGCCGCCTAGACCTCTGGGCAGGCGGCAAGGCTGCAGGCGCACGGGTCATGGCACCATCGCGATCGTGTGTCGCCGCCGCGCAACACTTGATCACAATAGCACGGTGATCGCCGGGGCAGAACCGGATCAGCGCCGGCCAGACGCTCCCCCGCGCAGGTATCGCGCGAACGGCTGCGACAACATGCACCCACCCCTTATCAAACCACCCATCACACACCAATATGCGTTTGGTGTTCGTTCGAACAGGGCGCGGCGGGCGCGGCCGCCTGAGGAGGAGCTGATGTTCCGCAAAATTTGTCGGATTTTCACGGCTGTGGCGATTGTCGCGGCGACGACGGGCTTGCTGGCTGCCGACGCCGATGCGCGCATTGGCGGAGGTCTCAGTCTGGGCAGCCGCGGATCGCGCACGTTCTCGGCACCGCCGCCAACATCGACCATGCCATCGGCCTCGCCGATGCAGCGCACCGTCACACAGCCGAATTTCGGCAATCCCCGGCCGGGTTTCACACCCTGGACGGGAGGCTTGTTTGGTCGCTCCGGGTTCTGGGGAGGACTCGCGGCAGGCTTCCTCGGCGCGGGCCTGTTCGGTCTGTTGTTCGGCCACGGCTTCTTTGGCGGCGTTTTCGGACTGGTGTCGTTCCTCGGGCTCATCTTCCAGCTTGGGCTGGTCGCACTGCTCGCCATGTTCCTATGGCGTTGGTTCCAGCGCCGCAGCGAGCCCGCCTATGCTGGACCGCTCTATCGCGACAGCTCATCGATGGGGGGCCTGCGCGGCCTGGGTCTCGGCGGCGGGCAGAGCGCAAGCAACACCGGCGCTCGTCAGCGCAGCGATGACGTGGGCATCAACAACGCCGACTATGATGCGTTCGAGCGCCTGCTCGGCGAAATCCAAACGGCATACAGCAACGAGGATCTGAGCGCGCTGCGCAGCCACGCCACGCCCGAAATGGTTTCCTATTTCTCTGAGGACCTGGCACAGAACGCGAGCCGAGGCGTCGTCAACCGCATCTCTGATGTCAAGCTCCTGCAGGGCGATCTTGCCGAAGCGTGGCGCGAGGGCGGCACCGATTATGCGACCGTTGCGATGCGGTTCGCGCTCAACGATGTCATGATTGACCGGGCCAGCGGGCGGGTTATCGAGGGCGGCCCGCAGGAGGTCGCTGAAGCGTGGACGTTCCGTCGCGCCGGCGGCGGCCAGTGGATGCTGACGGCGATCCAGCAGGCCCGCTAAAGCACGTTCCCGGCAGATCGAAATCCCGGCCGGGTCCTGGCGGACGCCCGCAAGGCAGGGCGTCTGCCCGCGCCAAGCGCGCGCACGAGCGTTGGGGTCGTCACTCAAACCAGCGTCAGTTGTCGGTTTCCTGCATGCACCTGCCCCCCAGCTTCGGCGGGCGGACCGCTCACGGTTTTGTTAACCTTAATGAACCTTCCCAGTGTCGGAACGACGAATACATATTCGTCATACTGGTGAAAATCTTTCGCCACATAACGAAAACTGGAAGTCGCCATGAGCACGTCCCGCCGATCCTTCACCGCACTTGCGGTCGTTGCCAGCGTCTTTTTCGGCGTCCTGTCAAGTTCTCATGCGCAGCCTCTCGGACCTGTCCAGTCCCTCAACGGACCAAACGGCTTTCCGGCGGTGCACTGCTCGCGTCCTGCCGATCAGGAAGCGCTCCGCCTCAACCAACTCGCCGAACTCCTCGACAAATCGCGAAGCATGGCGGTGCACAATCCGCTGTTGCTCGCGGATGTCGCCTATTATGAAGCCGAGCTTGCAGCGAGTCGCCGATGCCTCCAGTCCCTGGCGGCCCGGTGAGACGCGTTCAGCGATGTTGAATTTCCAATCATCGGCGCCCGGTCGTTGCGGCTGCGGCGCATATCGGCTGTCACCAATGTGCGGCCGATCTCGCGAAACCCGCGGTCGGAAGGCGGCGCCTCAGAAGACCTGCGATTCGGTTTATTTGATCGCTCTATAGCCTTACGCCTTCCCGTATCCGCCCGCGGTCGGGGTCTGGATGATGATCGCGTCGCCGGCATCCACCATTGTGGCGTCGGCTCCCGACAGACTCTCCATTCCGCCGCCGGCGCGGCGCACCCAGTTCTCGCCGACCTGGCCCGGCTCGCCGCCCGCAAGCCCGAACGGTGGCACGCGACGGTGCCCGGATAGAATCGTGCATTCCATCCTTTCGAGAAACCTGATGGTGCGACGGACGCCGTCGCCGGCGTTCCATTTGCCGCGCCCACCAGAGCGGGAGCGAATGTGGAAATCCTCGAGCACTACCGGATAGCGGAATTCGAGCACCTCCGGATCGGTGAGACGCGTGTTCGTCATGTGGGTGTGCACCGCGTCGGTGCCCGGGAAACCCGGCCCTGCCGGAGAGCCCGAGCAGATCGTTTCATAATATTGATAGCGCGCATTGCCGAAGTTGAGGTTGTTCATGGTGCCTTGGGCAGCCGCCAGTGCGCCGAGCGCGCCGAACAGCGTATCCGTCACCGCCTGGCTCACCTCCACGTTCCCGGCCACCACGGCGGCCGGATATTCCGGCGACAGCATCGAGCGTCGAGGAATCACAATATTGATCGGCCGCAGGCACCCGGCATTCATCGGGATATCGTCGTCTACCATGACGCGGAACACATAGAGCACGGCGGCGCGTGTCACCGGCTCGGGCGCGTTGAAATTGGTGGGCTGCTGCGGCGAGGTGCCGGTGAAGTCCACGGTCGCCTCCCGTCTCTCCCTGTCGACCGCGATCTTCACCCGGATTACGGTGCCCTGATCCATCTCGTAGGCGAACTCGGAATCGTGGAGCCGGTCGATAACGCGCCGCACGCTCTCGGCGGCGTTGTCCTGCACGTGCTGCATGTACGCCTTTACCACCGGCAGTGTGAAATGCGCCGTCATCTTGCGCAATTCCTGCACGCCCTTTTCATTGGCGGCGATCTGGGCTTTGATATCGTTGACGTTCTGGAGCGCATTGCGGGCAGGGTATTTAGCGCCGTTAAGGAGGGCATAGAGTTCCGCCTCACCGAAATGGCCGCGATCCACCACCTTGAAATTATCGATATAGACGCCCTCCTCCTCGATGGTCCTG
>JASHRR010000494.1 GCA_030037185.1 Xanthobacteraceae bacterium
TCGTCGCTCACGGCTGAGAATTCCCAAATCATTCAACATCGGCAGCGTGAGAAAGGCCCGTGCTTCACTGGTAGGAAACTGAAACGGTGATCCGTCGTTTCCTAACGCCGCCCTCAGTGCCGACTTGATGGCCTGGTTCGCGCGCTTCATGTCGGCCTCCTCCGCCTCACGTTCCTGATCAACTGGCGGCACGCGGGCCCAGCTGTGATGGCTTTCGCGGGCGCTTCACGGGCGCTGGCGTTTCATCCGAATAGTGATTGCCTCTTCGATCAATTCCCTGGCTATGTCGCTGCGTTTCCGGCCGCTACTGAACGCCCAGCGCTCGACATGCGCCATCACGTCGGGACGCAACCGCACAGATATAGCCGGGGCCGGAACCTCACCGCCGACGCTGCGTGGTCGTCCCATCTGCTTTTTTATAGTTTTGTCTACAATAGTCCTTGACGGTTTCATGCACTTTTGTCTACATAAGTTCCGGCACGAAGCAAGGAGGCGCCAATGAAAAAGCAGACCGCCCGGAATCTTCGCCCCGACTTGACGGAGGCCGACAAGGCCCGCCTCGAGAAGTACGCAAGCCTCGCCTTCAAATCGATCCGCTGACGCACGGCTCTCCGCTGTATTCCGGCCAGAATACCCAGCAGGCAGGCGCGATTGGTTCCGTGGGCTCGCGATATGGCCGTCGCGAACGAGCGCGTCATGCTCGAGGGGCTGGACGATGGCCGCAAAACCCCTCACCGGGCGAGCAAATGAGTCCTACAATTCCGCTCAGATGTACTAGTCTTAGTCTAGTCTAGGCAACCGGTCGAATTCACGTATTAGCGAGGTTTCGCCATGAGCACCGTAACGCTCGCCCGGCTCGACGTAGTTCCGCTCTCCAGGCACATCGGAGCCGAGATCCGCGGCATCGATCTGCGCGAGCAGCTCGATGCCGAAATGGTCGACGCTATTCACCGAGCCTGGCTCGATCACGCTGTGCTCCTCTTCCGCGGCCAAAACTTCTCGCAGGAAGACCTCGTGCGGGTCACGGCCTATTTCGGCGAAATCGGGCCGCTCGCGCGCCCACCAAAACTCTTTCCCAAGGGCTATTCGAAGCTGCTGCCCAATGTCATGCTGATCTCCAACATCCGCGAGAACGGCGAGACGATCGGGGCGCTGCCGGACGGCGAGATGCACTTCCATCACGACCAGATCCACGCCGAGATTCCGCACAACGGCACGCTGCTCTATTCGGTCGAGGTGCCGACTTACGGCGGCGACACGCTGTTCGCGAGCGGCTATGCGGCCTACGACACGCTCGATCCCGCCCTAAAAGCGAAGCTCGAGGGCCGCTGCGCGCTGCACCACTATAACTACGGCACGACCACGCGCGGCGGCACCAACGGCACCGAAGCGTTCGCCGAGCGCGTCCATCCGGTCTTCCGAACCCACGACGAGACCGGGCGCAAGGCGATCTACGTCAATCGCCTTATGACGGCGCGGATCGAAGACTTGCCGCCCGAGGAAAGCGACGCGCTGCTCAACGCCGTATTCGACCACTCCGAGAAGCCGGAATTCATCTACCGCCACGCATGGCGCGTCGGGGACCTTCTCGTGTGGGACAACCGCTGCTCGATGCACGCGCGCGACGATTTTCGCTCCGACCAGCGCCGTCTGATGCTACGCACCACAGTGAAGGGGACGAAGAAGCCGTACTGAGGGCAGTCCGATCACCTGCGGCACAGCATATCGATGCGCATCGCGCGCACCCGTCGCGTTTGCGGTGTTTGCAGTGTTTGCCGCATGTATCGGGTACGCCGCGGATTATCCATCACGGCCGATCCGTCTCGTGGTTGGATTTACGGCGGGCGGCCCGACCGATATCCCGGCGCGCTTCATCGCCGAGCGGCTTGGCCCGTCGATCGGTCAGCATGTCATTGTCGAGAACCGGCCGGGCGCCGCCTCGACGCTCGCGGCGAATGACGTGATGTCGCGGCCGCGCGACGGCTATGATCTGCTGGCCTGCACCTATCTCGATTCCGTCAACACGTTGCTCTACAAGAATCTCCGCTACAAGCTTGCCGACCTCCTCGGCATCACGCTGTTCGCACGCTACAGCTACGCGGTCGCGATCGCGAACTCGCTGCCGGTGAATTCGTTTGCCGAACTGATCGCCTACGCAAAACAGCGTCCCGGCGAGGTCAACTACGTGCAGCTCGGCGTCGCTTCGACCCAGAACCTGCTCGCCAAGCGGCTCGAGATGCTCACCGGAATCCGTATGACGGCCATTCCCTATAAGGGCGCCGCCGACGGCAACCAGGATCTCATCTCGGGACGTGTCCACCTCCATATCGGTCCGCCGCTCAGCATCGTTCCACTGTTCAAGGCCGGGAAGCTCAAGGTCGTGGCGGTGACCGGCGACGAGCCGCTCGTCACCATGCCGGAGGTGCCGACGCTCAAGGAGATCGGAATTCCGCTCGTCGCCTACGCATGGCTCGGCGTGTGCGCGGGCGCGGGCACCCCGCAGCCGGTGGTTGATCTCCTCAATGCGCGCATCGGCGCAATCGTCAATTCGGCCGAGTTTCGCGCGCTGATGGCGACATCGGGCTCGGTCGCGGTCTCCTCGACACCGCAGCAATTCCATCGCGTGATCGAGGATAC
>JASHRR010000495.1 GCA_030037185.1 Xanthobacteraceae bacterium
CGCCCTTCGAGCAAAGCGCTATCCACTGATCTACCGTGGTTGTGGAATGGGCAGCCGTATTCATCGCTGCCAGTGCGCCGATAGCGATCGTAAGCTTGATCATGAGCACCCCTGCGCCAAAAAGACTCCGGTAGCTAGCCAAAAGATAGCACGGGGACAATCCCGCTTGGTCGTTGAGCTTGCGTCCACGACGCAACGCCGGCCAGTTGTCGCCTTCCGGATCGAGGCGATAACCGCCGGCCAAGCTCGGGCGATCATCTGGTCCATTTTCCCTGCGCTCCATTAGACCGCGATGCCTGCAGGGACCTTGATCGAGACCGGGCACGGGCCCGATCAATAGGTGCTTGGGCATCCTCGGCGACGTGTTCGTTGCGAACGAGCCGAGTTGCAACAGCGCCTCCTTACGGTCGGGAAATGGCCGATTGCGCAGCTCCTCGCCGTCATGCTCGATCAGCTCGACGGTCAACCGCCTCGCGTCACCGCGAAGCTTTCGGCCTTGATCCGCGCCGCAGCGGCAGCAATCGCCGACAGTCTTGGGGTCCAGTCATTTGCGGCTATAGAACCGCACTGCGGCACCATCCCGGCGCACGATCGTCGCCGTCATTCTTGATTTCGTGAACCCAACCCTTCCCGCAGGGCGGCTTGATGCCTGAACCGGCTGGGGGGAATGATGAACCCCACCGCAGGGCCGCGCATGCTCAACAGGTCTGAGAGCGCGCCAAAGCTTGCCGGCGGCGGGGCGGTCGATGTCCCACAGCGACAGCAACGGCGATTGGCTGGGTTGCTACGCCATCCCGGCAGTATCCGCCACGATCATGACTGGCTGCTGACCAGGTGTTGCCCATCACCCTTCGAGAGCTCGCCGACCGGCGGCGGTAATCATCATGTAGGTGACGTCAACCGTTCGGTTGCCGACGTTTAGGGGCGCGCGGTACAGCATCGCAAGCCCACCGCTGACAAGGTCAGTCAGCATCCTGCTGGTGAAGCCGTGGGCGAGCATGATCGATTCGGTGCGGGGATCGTTGGCGAGCACCGCTAGCGCGCGGCGGGCGGTCGCGCCGAGGCGACGTTTTCGAGGCGGGAACGTTTTTTTGGATCGAGGCATTTGAGAGCCGATCATCGCTTCGCGCCGTCGAGCGCCAGCTTGACCAGGCGTCGGATGGCTTCTTGCCGCGTCATTTCCTCGTCCTGCGAGGCAATCCATCGTTCTATGTCGGCCATTTCCTGCGGCGGAACGGCCATTATGAACTTGACTGAATCAACGCGCGGTCGACCGCCGAGATTCTTGGTTGCTCGCTTCATAGCAATCGTATATATGAAACTTAGCCTTGCTGCAATGGCGAGGCGGACCGTCGAGGGTGTTGGCGCACCCACCACCGTCCTGGCCCGCAACATGGAGCAAGCCATGTCACAGGCTAAAAGACTCTACCCCTACACATGAGACTCGCAAGTTGACGGCCGGCGCGGTGCAGCACATTGCCGATCGCTGCTTGGCACGCGGTGTCAGCGCATCGTTCGATGCGCACGACTTGAGGGCGGAGTTCCTCTGCCCTCCTGCAGGAAACTGGGCCCGCGGGCATCCGGACGGCATTAACGTCGAGGTCTGGAAGGAGGCGCTGTCATGATCGCTATCCTCTATTACTCGGCCCCGCTCCTGTTCATCGGCGGCATTGCCAGCTTGCTCTATCCCGACCAGCCCGCGGCGGTCCTATCCGCCCAGGCGGGGTTCGTCGTGGTTGAGCTGCTCGCATTGGCGATCGCCGCCGTACTCACCCGCCGCAATGGGGAGGCTGGCTGATGGACGCGCGACCGGATCGCAAGTCGCAGAAAGCCCAAGTCTCGAAACTGTTGCGATCGGGCGGACGGCGGGTTCGCGTCATCGAGCACCAGTCCGATGGCGACCTTGCCCTGCGCCGCGCGGCTGCCGTGGTCTCGTTGAATTCCCTGCAACCGGCCGCGAGCAAAAATGGCAACGGCAAGTCGCGCTTTTGACGTTTAGAACAAACGTTCTAGATGCCGAAACACGCCGCACGACCTCCTGAAGGCCATAGATCGCATAGTTTGGCGGGAGGTGGAATCGCCATTGTGGTGCCGACCTGCCACGATGCGTCCGTGACCAGATGACGCCCGGCCCCGGCGGACGCCGCTCGTGCGCAGGAACAATTCGGGCAGTTGGCAATTTGCTAATCAACATCCGAAAGCCAACCGAGAATGGGAATGGAACATGTCAGACCCCCGCTACTCCGACTCACGCCGGAACGACGAGTTGCGCCGTTACGGCGGCCAGGGATCTGACGGAGGCGGGTTCTGGCCTTGGCTAGCGGCGGCCCTCACCGCTCTCGGGCTTCTGATAGGGGGAACTATCGGATATAATTGGGGCTGGGGTGATCATGAGAAGCGGGCTCAATCGAGCCCGTCTGAAACGACTGGTTCGGCCCCACCGCAGCAGCGACCTGCGCCTCAAACGCGGTGATCGTGCGGCATCGCCGCGGCCCCAAACGGACCTTTGAATAAACACAGATATAAACGCCGTTTCACTCTGGTTCGTTGAAGCCCCGTGAGAGTGAACCCGGTTGGGCTCTATGTCGTCATGAATGGATGGCAATGGGGCTAGCGTGGTACCGCTCCAGACGAAGCGGCCCTGGAGGCAGACTTGCCGGGTTTCCTTCAGGAATCGCGAAAAGAAGAGCGAATCCAACGTATAATCGCGGAAAAATCTTCGCCCGCATGCCCCTCGCGGACGAACGAAGCATAAAGTTCCGCCGCCGCAGCACCGAGCGGCGTCGCGGTCGCTGCGGAGCGGGCGGCATGCTGTGCCAGCTTCAAATCCTTGAGCATCATGGCGGCGGTAAAACCGGCCTGATACTCGCGGTTGGCCGGTGACGTCGGCACCGGGCCCGGCACCGGGCAGTAGCTCGTCATCGACCAGCACTGGCCCGACGACTGCGACGCGATATCGAACAGGCGTTGAGCGTCGAGGCCCAGTTTCTCGGCAAGCAGAAAGGCTTCCGACACGACGATCATAGACACCCCGAGAATCATGTTGTTGCAGATCTTTGCGGCCTGGCCGTTGCCCGGACCGCCGGCGTGCACGATGGTCCTTCCCATGTTTTCAAGGATCGGGCGCGCACGATCGAAAGCATCGTCGGCTCCGCCGACCATGAAGGTCAGCGTGCCGGCCTGGGCGCCGGCGACCCCACCCGAAACCGGGGCATCCACCGTGGCGAGCCCCTTCGCGGCGGCGCGCGCGGCCATTTCGCGGGCGGTCGCGACATCAATCGTGGAGGAGTCGATGAGAAGCGTGCCAACGCCGGCCGCCTCGATCACCCCGCCGGGGACGCAATAGACATGGCGCACGTGCTCTGCTGCCGGCAGCATGGTGATGATTGCATCAGCGCCGCGGCATGCCGCGGCGATCGTCTCCGCTGCTGTTCCGCCGACAGCTGCGAGCTTGCCGGCGAGCGACCCGATCACGTCGAAACCGGCCACCGCATGGCCTGCCTTGACCAGATTCGTCGCCATCGGCGAGCCCATATTTCCGAGCCCGATAAAGCCGATGCGCGCCATCTCAGCCTCCTCGGTTAACCTGCCTCAGCGCTGTCATCGCCGGCTTGACAAGGCGATCCGGTGACCGCCAACGGATGCTGGTCCGGTCAAGGCGGACAATGACACCAGGAGGATCAATCATCCTAAAATGCCGTGATTATTGCGGTCGTTCGCGTGCGGCCAGCAGGGACAGGATGAGATAGGCCAGGATCGCGAGCAGGCATGCCGCGACAACGACGACATCGGTGCCGTAGACCTGGTCGAAGAAAAGCTGAATCATGATCATCGTCACCGTCGAGGTGAGCCAGACCACGGCGCCCCATGGCGCCACCAGCCAGAGCCCGACCGCAGCGACGAGATCGATTACGGAGAAGAACACCGTTGTGGCCTGCCACGCCTGGGTGCGCGCTTCGAAGCCACCCTCCTCGCCGATGAAGCCGCAGACGGCGGCCCAATGATAGAGGCCCTTGAACATCGAGGCGATGGCCATCACGCGCAGGTACAGGACCAGCCGCTCGGTCCATCCCGCTTTGCGCAATTTCAGGAGCAGGGCGCGCGCCGGGACAATCCTCTCAATGAGGTCGCGGTAGCCCGTATCGGTCATGGCAGCACAAGCTCGGATTCAAGCGGTGCAAAATGGCGCTCGACACTTGCCGCTGTCACCTCGCCGAGGCTGGCCGGACGCCATTGGGGGCGATTGTCCTTGTCGATGATCACGGCCCGGATCCCCTCATAGAAATCGTGCCCATAAGCAACGTGCGACACTACCCGGAATTCCGCCTGCATGCACCTCTCAAACGAGTAGCTACGGCCGCGCTGCATTTGCGAAAGCGCGATCTTGAGGCTCAGTGGCGCCTTGCTGCGGATGGTCGCCGCAACTTCACCCGCCCACCGGGCGTCGCGGGTTGCGGTCGCGGCCTCCGCGTCAAGCAGCGCCAGTATCTCCTCGATACTGCCGGCAGCGAAAATCCGATCGATGGCGCGATGATGTGCAATGACCGGACCTCCTTCGGTGTTATCCGCCGGCGATGCCGAAACCGGTGTCGTGCCGTTCTCCCTCTCCGCGCTTGCCGGAACCGGGTCGCGGTTCGCGGCCGCTTCCGCAAACGCCGCCAGGATGGCATCCACCGAGCCGGCGCCGCACAGCGCCGCAATCAGTCCGGCAAAGCGTGTCGACGCAACGCGGTGCGTCGCGATGCCCGCCGCCACGGCATCAGCCGCCTTGAGGCGCTCCCCGGTGAGCGCGCAGTAAGTGCCAATCTGTCCGGGTAAGCGCGGCAGGAACCAGGTCGCTCCCACATCCGGAAAGAACCCGATGCCGACTTCCGGCATGGCGAACTCGAAGCGGTCGCCCGCGACCCGATGCGAGCCATGTATCGAAATGCCGACCCCACCACCCATGACGATGCCGTCGATCAGCGCCACATAGGGTTTGGGATATCGCTTAATCAGTGCGTTGAGGGCATATTCTTGCCGCCAGAACGTGATCGATTCCGATTGCCGGCCGGCATGGCCCGCCTCATAGATATGACGCAAATCACCGCCCGCCGAGAAGGCGCGGCCACCGGCGGCGGTGACGATCACCCGACTGATCGCGCCGTCGTCACGCCAGCGCTCTAGCGTCTCGCGCAACGTCGCCACCATGCTGCGCGTTACCGCGTTCAGCGCGGCCGGCCGGTTCAGGGTTATGATTCCGGCCGTGCCGCGGCGGTCCAATAGAATTTCTGCGTCGGTCGACATGGCTCGCAGGGTGAGTCACCGGTTCGTTAGAGCATTTCTTTCACGATGCCAAATAGGTGGAATGCCGCAAGCGGTCCACGTCGTTGCCGGGCTTGACCCGCGAATCCGGCTGCCTACCCTCTCCGGGATAATCAACTCATCAAAATGCGCCAAGCGCCAATGTACGACGATCTGTTCGACCAGCCCTCTCGCGAAGTGGAGAAAGTTGCGTTTGCCGGCGATGCCGTCGTGCTGCGCCGCTTTGCATCCAACGTCGAGGCGGAATTGCTGGCGGCGCTCAATGCCGTGGTCACGCTCGCGCCGTTTCGCAACATGGTGACGCCCGGCGGCTATACGATGTCGGTTGGGATGACGAATTGCGGCACCGCCGGCTGGGTCACCGATCTCACCGGGTACCGCTATACAAGGCAAGACCCCCTCAGCGGCAATCCGTGGCCGCCGATGCCCGCGATCTTCCTGAGCCTCGCAACGCGAGGCGCCGCTATCGCTGGCTTCGAAAGCTTCTTGCCCGATGCATGTCTTGTCAACCGCTACGCACCCGGCGCGAAGCTGAGCTTGCATCAGGACAAAAATGAAACCGATTTCACCGCTCCGATCGTGTCGGTCTCGCTGGGCCTTCCTGCCAAGTTCCTGTTCGGCGGTCTGCGACGAAACGATCGGGTCACGCGGGTGGAGCTTCGACATGGCGACGTCGTCGTATGGGGCCGCTCGGCGCGGCTTGCCTACCACGGCGTCGATACCTTGAAAGACGGCGACCATCCGCTGATCGGCCGATGCCGGTTCAACCTGACTTTCCGGAAGGCGCTTTGAGGGCCGATGCCGCATTTTCGCCCGACCGGGATCTCTTGGCAAAGGCGCTGCTTTGTGCGCCGTAGCTTGCGTGTTCATGTCGCATGGGAGAAGGTGGTCAAAGCGAAGCCTGCCGGCCAAAAGAGTGTAGGAAAATCAGACGGGACAACAGGACGCAGAAGGCGCCGATGTTGGCAGGTTGCTCGCAACCGCTTTGACTGGAAAACTGGGAAGCTAAAAGCTAAAAAAGATTTTCGTGGAGGAGTTTTCACATGGCCATCAAATTCGGCCGCCCGCTCGAAACGACCGCACGCTTCACTCCCGTCGACGCCAAGTCGCCCGCCGTCTGCCTTGATCTCACCGTACGGCCGCGGCGCAACCGGCAATCCGAAT
This sequence comes from Xanthobacteraceae bacterium, assembly GCA_030037185.1. Next base: position 6,469 of record JASHRR010000495.1, read on the forward strand.
GGGTCCGCCGGATGGTGCGCGAGCATGTGCTGACGGCCGACGATCTGATCTGGCCGTTGTTTCTCGTCGACGGCGAGCGCTCCCGCGTGCCGGTCCCCTCGATGCCAGGGGTCGAGCGTGTTTCGATCGATGAAGCCGTGCGCGATGTGGAAAGGGCGGCAGAATTGCGAATTCCCTGCATTGCACTGTTTCCCTACACGGACCCGGGTCTGCGCGACGACGACGGTACAGAAGCGCTCAATCCTGAAAATCTCGTGTGCCGCGCCATCCGCGCCATCAAGAAAGAGGTGCCGGAGGTCGGCCTCTTGTGCGACGTGGCGCTCGACCCCTATACGAGTCACGGTCACGACGGGTTGTTACGTGGCGGCGAAATCATCAATGACGAGACCGTCGAGGTGCTGATCAAGCAGGCGCTGGTGGAGGCGGAGGCCGGCTGCGATATCATTGCGCCGTCGGACATGATGGACGGGCGTGTCGGGGCGATCCGCCGCGCTCTCGATGCGGCCGGTCGAATCGACGTTCTTATCATGGCCTATGCGGCAAAATACGCATCAGCTTTCTACGGCCCATTTCGCGATGCAGTCGGCTCCTCCGCGACACTTGTTGGCGATAAGCGGACCTATCAGATGGATCCGGCCAACGCCGATGAAGCGTTGCGCGAGGTTGAGATGGATCTTAGTGAAGGCGCCGACCTCGTCATGGTCAAACCCGGCATGCCGTACCTTGACGTTCTGCGGATCGTCAAGGACACCTTTGCGGTTCCCACTTTTGCGTATCAGGTCTCCGGCGAGTACGCGATGATCATGGCGGCCGCCGGCAACGGCTGGCTCGACGGCGACAAGGCTATGATGGAAAGCCTGACCGCATTCAAGCGCGCGGGCGCCGATGGGATCCTGACCTATTTCGCCCCCCGCGTGGCGGAACGGCTCTCGGTTTAGGAGCCCTTCGCGCGCCATCGCCTGCCCGGTCAACTTCTCGAGAAGTGCCGACCGGGGGGCACTTCCAGAATCGCGGACCTTCATACTCCGCCGTCGCCTCCATCGCACTATAAAACGCAGGTAGGCCGTACGAAGAAGCCGGGATGGGTCGGCTGTCTGACGGCGGTGTCTCTATACCTGTCGGCGGCACCCCCGAATCCACGTGGGGTCTTGCGGCATTGACAAGCATGCCCGTATGACTGCGGCATGGGCTGAAATCGCCAAGCTAGCCACCTTCGAGGACACGGGCGTGTGCCGCCTAGATCGAGGCGACTCACCGCCGAAGGTAGTCAAAGCTCCGCTGGCCGCCGACCGTTCCCTCTTCCAACCTCCGCATTTGTTCCAGCTCCCTTTCACGCTGCCTTTGCTGGTCGCGGATTAGCTGCTCCCTTTGCCATTGTTCCCGTCCGTACATCCGCTGTTGCGCGTCGGTGTCGGAGCGCCTCAAGTCATCCTGAAAGCGGAAATAGTCCGCCCCTTGTGGGTACCCGGTAGCTGGGAGTAAACCCACCGCCGCAACGATCAATAAATGTCTCATGGTCACGTCCTCTACGGGATGATCTGGCAAAACGTGGAATGGCTGTTCACCATCCCCCAAAATACCCGTGACGCCTTCATTGTTCCGATCCCGGGATTGCGCATTCGCCGATTGCTCGAGAGCTCATCGCTGTCATGACCGCAGGCGCGCATGACCGATGAAAGCGCGTCTTGCTGATGCCTGGAGATAAGACAGCGAGCCTGACGGGATGATGCCGCGATCGGCGGCTGTCTTGGGTGCGCTCGGCGACACTCACGCGTACCGCCAAAACAACGCCTTCCCCATCTCGACCGCGACGCCGACGCGTTCTCGCCAATGATCGATAGCGTGTCGAATGCCGCAACATCGTCCAGCTGATTGGTGTGGCTCGCCTGTGTCAGCCCGCCACTGCAACGCCGGCGTCCGGCCCGTCACCCAGTTCGCGAGGGGCCTCGAAAATCTGTGCATCGCCGCGATCCGGGCCACCGCGAAAGCGGTTCCATGCGGGATCGAGAGCACGACCTATCGCAACGCCAGCATAGCCCAGCGCAAGACTGTCAAAAACCCCCGACGCGGCCGGAAGGCAATCGCGGGTTGGTCGAAGGCGGCGGCCTCGCAGCGCCGACGCACGGGCGCTCGCAGGATATCCGCCAGTCTTGGAACTTAAGGTCAATTGTCCTGGTTGGGTAGGCTGCGAAAGGGCCTACCTATGATCTTTTAAGAGAGGACGATTAGATGTGTCCCGGCGCTGACCGGCCGGACCAGACGAGCTATTCGTCTGGCACACGGCGACGATTGATGATCTTCGTTCCAGCAGTTGCGCTCGCGTTGGGTTTTCTCTTCGTTCGTCATGAGAAAACAGCATCAGAAGCTCAACACGCCGACACGACCAAACGAGAAGCCTCCAAATTGCCTCGCGTGGACGTGGTCACAGTCAGTCCGCGGCCTTCGACCCAGACGCTTGTGCTTCCCGGCGAAACCGCAGCCTGGTATGCCGCGACGATCTATGCCCGAGTGAACGGCTATATCGAGCTTTGGTTCAATGACATCGGCGATCATGTCAAGAAAGGACAGGTGCTCGCAACGATCGAGACGCCGGACCTCGATGCCGAGTTGTACTCCGCCAAGGCGAAGCTCAAGCTTAGCGAGGATCAAGTGCTCGTCAAACAGGCGCAACTCGAGTTCGCCACCACGACCTACGAACGCTGGCGCGATTCTCCAAAGGGGATCGTGTCGGACCAGGAGCGGGAGGACAAGAAAGCCAGATACGGCGAGGCGGTGGCGGAACTCCAGGCCGCCCGCTCGCAAGTCGACCTCGACCAGGCCCTTGTGGACCGAATAGCGGCGCTCGAGGGCTTTAAGCGAGTTAGCGCGCCCTTCGATGGCACGATCATTGAACGTCGGGTAGACCTCGGCAATCTCGTGACCGCCGGGAGCACCACAAATACGACCGTGCTCTACCGGATGACGCTCGATGATCCGTTGCGCGTCTTCATCAATGCCCCGCAGAGCACCGCGGCACAGCTGATGCGAGTTGGTACTCCTGGCGTGATTACCTGCGACTATCGGCCGAATGAGCGCCTGAAGGGGTCCGTTACCCGGACTGCGGAAGCGATCAATCCCGAAGCAGGCACGTTGCGCGTAGAGGTCGATATTCCGAACCCCAATCACACGCTCGTTCCAGGCACATATGTCAATGTCGCCTTCGAGCTCACGAACAGCGGTCTGATCGAAATTCCAGCTGCTGCTCTGCTGTTTCGCACCAAAGCTCCGCAAGTCGCCGTCATCAAGGACATCGCCGATGAAGATGGCGTGGTGGATATCAGAGATGTTACGGTCGCCCGCGACAATGGCAATGGGGTCGAGATCAGCGCAGGCCTCCGGAACAGCGATAAAGTCGTTGTTAATCTGAGCAGTCAGATAGCGAATGGCGAGAAGGTGCAGATCCACGACGTCGATCAGGGGCGCCGAAACACTGTCGCAGCTTCGCCCCATTGATATTGGCTCGGCCGTTCCTGCAGCGGAAGTTCGCTCGCCTACAACCGGCATCTCTGCCCTCTTGGCTCGCCTGCGGACGCTGGGTCATTTCGGGATGGCCGGGCCGATAAATCCGGGGAGATGTCTGGGGGAACTCACTGATTACGGCCGCATCGCGCTGCGAAAAAAACAAACAATCGGTTACCGCCGAAGTCCTGATTGCTCGAAGCTCAACCGCGAAACCCTGAGCTTTCAAGGTGGTCGCCGGGACGACCTCCACACCTCGGCAATGACGCTAGTGAGGCGACGGTGAAGCGCACGGCCCTGGCCAACCACCGGGTAGGCTATTTTGCGACCTATGGTCTCGTTGCCGCGAATGTCGAGGGGCTTGGCGAACCGTCGCTCGCGCTTACGCTTCCCAAGCAGCCGACCGAGCTTGACGACGGGCTGCTGACGGCGAGCGAGGTGGCCGATCTTTCGGAAGGGTAGGGCTCCAATTCGCGGCGGAGAACTGATCTTCGCACGGATTATCTGATCGGCGATGCGATGATTTACAACGCTCACGGCGCGCGGACCTTGGGCTAGCGTGTGACTACGAGACAACGGTTACACTTACAGCGAGAGCTGGTCACGCATCGGTGGCCTGACTCCCGCTGGATCCTTATGCCTATCGCTATAGATCTAGATGGGGTAACGGGCCGGATCCGGCCATCTTGGTAAACTGATAGTAGGGGGTCGTCCCTCAGAATGATGGTGTCAAGTCACCGGAGTCTGGCGTTGCCAGCTCCAAGCATCATCGAGGAACGACCATGAACTACTATGTAGGAGTCGATGTGTCTTTGGAAGACTCATGCATTTGCGTCATCGATGCCAACGGCAAGGTTGTCCGGGAAGGCAAGGTTGCGAGCGAACCGATGGCGCTGATCGCCTGGTTGAGTGAGGTTGGCGTGACCTTGACGCGCATCGGTCTGGAGGCTGGACCGCTATCGCAATGGCTTTACGCGGCGATGCGGCAGACTGGGCTCGCCGTGGAGCTTTTGGAGACGCGGCACGTACGCAACGCGTTCAAGATCATGCCGGTCAAGACCGACCGCAAGGATGCGCGTGGGATTGCCGAACTGATGCGGCTGGGCTGGTTCCGGCCGGTGCATTGCAAGTCGATGGAGGCCCAGGAGACGCGCGCCATGCTGACCGCGCGCAAACTGGTGCCCAAGTCTGGAGGTCATTGCATCTGCGCTGCTTTCCGTGCGCGCGGTGCTCCGGCGTCAGTTTAGTGACTTCGAGAAGCGGCTGCGGACGATCGCGCGCACCGATACGCGGGCCCGGCTGCTGATGACAACGCCAGGCGTCGGCGTCATCGTGGCACTGACCTTTGCCTCCGCGATCGACGACCCATCACGATTCAAATCGTCGAAAGCCGTAGGGGCGTATTTCGGCATGACGCCAACGCGATATCAGTCCGGGGAAACCGACTACAGCGGCCGGATTTCGAAGAACGGGGACGATTCGGTGCGTGCCATGCTCTACGAGGCCGGTCACCTTATCCTGACCAGGCCGCTTAAAGGCTGCACCGCCCTGAAGAGCTGGGCGATGCGGATCGCCAAGCGAGCAGGGATGAAGAAAGCCGCGGTGGCGCTGGCCCGCAAACTCGCTGTGATCATGCATCGGATGCTCGTCGATGGCACGCCGTTCACGAACCAACCAGCGTAGCGCCGTGCTTGGCACCGTCAAGGACGAGCCGCCTGGAGGCGGTGGCCTGAAGGCCATCCTATGACGGCGCCTGCGCGCGGCGCTCGGCTTTGTCTCAGGTCGGGATGGACTTATCCGCCACGGGCATCGGGGCTTTCTTGGCAGGGTTGCGCCAATCATATCCGTTGGCGTTTTCAGCGCAGGTGATTTCTGGCCATTGCCCCGTTGGCACCAACGGTGGCCAGTAGATCATGCTCGCCGACCAGGGAGACGTGAAAACACCCTCATCTTCGACGGTGAATTCCACGTCCAATCCCATGCCCTCCCCAGCCTCACCCCGTGGGGCGCCGCCGAATGGAGCTAGCGATCGGTTCCCTGCGGAGACTGAGGTGCCAGACTGGCGGCCGTGGGCCAAGGACTGCCCTCCCTACTGCGTCAGCCGCACGTCCGGTGTATCCAAGAAAGCTGACGACTTGCTGCAACGCCCCAAGTCGGCAGCCTTGGGCCAAATTCGGACTCTCCCACGCCCGCGGGCTTGGCCAGCCGAGTCCTTCGGAGCCAGTTCGTTCGCTCGATTCACAGTCAATCGGCGACGGGTATGCCGAAAAGCTTGGGACTGCTTTTATCGCTGTGAGACGGCCGCGTGCATCGGCCCTGGGGATATATCCCCTCTCTGGCGGTCGATCCCCTTCACGACCGGGAAGTCGCGACCGACCACTTTGTCGAGACGAATCCAG
>JASHRR010000496.1 GCA_030037185.1 Xanthobacteraceae bacterium
CGTGAGCTCAAAAGCTGGCCGGGGTGCGCGACCGCAGACCATTTGAAAGACCGCGGGCGACGCGGTATGATGAGCGCAAGAAAAATAACAACAGCTGAATGCTGGTTTGTGAAGTGACTGGAAAGGAAGCTCCCAATGAGATCACTCGCCATTGCGGTTGTTGTGACGGGCGCGGCTGTCGGCTTTGCCAATGGCGCGCGAGCGGAGGCCGCGAAGCTGTTCTTCGAAGGCGACATGGTGCGCGGCGCCCAGGCTGGCGCGCCGGGTCCGTTCTGCGTGCTGAACAACCAGTTCAAGCATCTGGAAAAGATCGTGTGGCGTTTCCGCGTGCTCGACCAGAATGGCAAGGTTCTCGACAAGGATGGCCTCAAGAGCCTCGTGGTTGAACTGCCCGATGGGCAGAAGCTGAACGCGCAATACGGCCCGCATCCGGGCGGCAACAATCCGGCCACCGACTATTTCTGGACCGCGATTTGGACGATCCCGGCCGGTTACCCCAACGGCACCCTCGTCTATAAGGCGACGGCCACCGACCTGCAGGGGCAGACGGCGACGTGGGAGCCCTTCAAACGCGTGACGTCGCAATTGCAGGTGGTGGCGGGCGAGATCGAGATCAAAAAGCCCTGATCGAAAGGTTGTTGTCATGCTGCCCGGCGTCGGACACCGGCCGCAGACGGCGCTCGCCTGCGCGCTTGTCGGCCTCACCCTCGCAGTGCCCTGCGGCGCGCTGGCGACACCGCGGGCGGCTGAACTCGGTCCGCAAATGCCGCTTGCCGAGCCGTCGGGCGGCTATGTCGGCCAACTCAAGGTCGCGCCGGACCATGGACCCGTCGGCACGCCGATCGCCGTGACGGGCGAAGGATTCCCTGCGAGTCAGGAATTCGATCTGGTCTGGGGCACGGTGACGGGAAGCTGGAAGGTCACGACTGCCGAATATCTCGGCCGCGAATACAAGCCCGCCGCCTATCGGATCGCCACCGTCAGGAGCGACGCCTCCGGCCGCATCGCGGCAAAATTTGCGGCCCCGGACGATTTCGGCTTCCTGCACGATGTGATGGTGCAGCAGGGCGCCCGCCTGCTGACCAAGAATGCGTTCAGCATCGACATGACCGTGAAAGTGCTCGCCGACGACGTGCCGGTTGGCACTCCGGTCCCGATCGAGGTCAAAGGCATCGGCTGGCGCGAGCTCGAGGGCAGCTGGGTCATGCTCTACGACAACCGCTTCACCGGCTGGATTTCGACCGTGTCGACGAGCGGCAGCGCTCGCTTCACGGTGCCGGCCGTCGGGCGCCCGGGCCGCCATGTCATCGAAGTCGTTCACTCCGACTTCACTTTCCCGTATCGCAACATGCAGCAGTCGCCGGCGCCGGACCGTCCGCAGTTCAAGGTCGGCTTTAGCATTTCGGATGGCCCGGCGGTGCTGCCGGCGCCGCCGCCGCAGCAGGCCCAAACGCAGGTGCGCCGGCTGCCGCCCCAGGGCGAACTGGTGGCGACGCCGGCGTTCTCTGGCGTCGGCCAGCCGGTCACCGTCACCGGCGCCGGCTATAGGCCCGCCACCTCCGTCGCGCTTTACTTTACGACCGTCACCGGCAACCGCGTCAGCGGCGACGGGACGGTAAGCTCGGTGGCATCGCGAATGCTGTCGGGCAGCGGCGACCGCCCAGCCTCAACGGGCGGCTGGGAAGAGCGCTCGCGCGCCGTCGCCGAGGCGACGGCCGATGCCGCCGGCCGCGTCGAGTTCCATTTCAACACACCCGACGACCTTGGCGGATCCCACGGGCTGTGGGCCGATGGCGCCACCGCCCGCCAGACGGGCACCTTGTGGATAGCTCCGACGGCCCTGCCGCTCGACGTCTCCCGCGGGCCGGTGGAGACGACCTTCAGGATTCATCTCAAAGGCGTCGGCTGGAGCGAGACCGCCAACATCTATACGGTCGTCTACGACAACGGCCACAGCGGTTATGCGTGCGGCTTCAACAGCCAGGGGGACGTGGAAATCTTCATGCAGGCGACCGGAGAGCCCGGCTGGCACTACATCGATCTTTACCCTGCAATCTACAAGGGCAAGGAAACGCGTCCAGTGAACTACCGGCTGCCGCAATTAACGGCCGACCAGGATCATCCGGGCGAAGACCTGCCCATCTTCCACTTCGCTTTCGAAGTGACGCCATCCGAGATGCGCGCGTCGCAATAATTGCGGGGCAGCTGCGTCGCGGCACGCCTCGATCCGTCTTCACCGGAGCTTCCGCCGCTGGCTAGTCCGGGGACGACGGGTACCGCTCTCTCGGCGCCGGAAAAAAGCCGGTGGCCGGGACATGCCCGGCCACCCTTGCCTCGGCAATTCGCACCGCGCCTACTGCGCCGCCTGCGCCTTCGCGGCGGCGATGTCGGCCTCGCTGCGCAACGACATCACGGTGACCTTCCTGGTGCGGTAGGACGGCAGCACCACCTTCATCTGGCCGTCCTTCTCGTAGAGAGACACATAGCGCACTTCGGAGCCGCGCGTGGGGATGTCGAAGGCCGTGAACGCGTTGGCCTTCGGGTCGTAGCGGAGTACCTGGTCGGTCATCCAGATGTTGAGCCATGCGTTGTGGTGGGAGTCCACGGCCACGTGATAGGGCTTGCGAAGCGCCGGCAGCGCAATCGTGCTCGTTTCCTGCGTGCGCGTGTTGATCTTGGAGAGGGTGCCGGCCCATGAATTGCCAACATAGAGCACGTCGTCATTCTTGTCGGTACCCATGCGGCGCGGTCCCTGCGCATATGGGGCCGGATTGCTGAAGTCAGGCGCGCCGTTCGCTTCGTAGAATGCGAGGTCCTGAGGCGACAGGCGGGCGCGCACCGCCTCGACCGGCGGTAGCTTCATCTCCTTGGCAGTGCCGTACTTTCCGTCGCCGATGCCGACCGTGTCGATCGCCATCTGGGCCCAGTAGCCGTTGCCGTCGCGATCCGCCGCCACCCCGTAAGTGAGGCCGATGCCGCCGTTCGCGGCTTTCGCTGTCGGCGACTTGTACTCGGTGAACCTCTCGGCCGCCGGATCGAACCGCAGCGCGCCGGTGGGCGACGACACCCAGATCATACCACGGCCGTCATAGTCGACGGTGGTCGCGCCACCCGTCGGCGCCATGCCTTCCGGCGGGATGAACACTTCGATCTTGTCGGTCTTGGTGTCGAGCTTGCCGAGGCCGCCCTTGCCGGGGTTCACATTGAACCAGATGGTGCCGTTTGGATCGCGGGTCATGCCGTGCGCCGGAGCCGCAAGGCCGTTGGCGGCTACCACCTTGAGCGGCTTGAACGCGCCGGTCTTGAGGTCGAATTTGCCAAGGGTGAGCACGTTGTTGGGCACGTTGCAGGTGAAGTAGACGCTTTGCCCGTCAGCGTCGATCCAGGCATCATGTACGCCGAAACCCGGATACACGTAGGATGGCGTGCCGAGCGACCAGTCGGTCCCGTTGTTGGTCAGCACCTTGTAGGGCATGCCCACGTCGGGGTCCGGCGGCGCCTCGTAATCGGTGAAGACGACGCGGGCTGCCTCGCCGCTGGGGCGCGGCCGCAGGTTGAACTTCATCGACGTCTCGCCGGGACCGCGCGCCCGTGCCAGGTAGGCGGCAAGCTGCTTCTGATTGTGCTCGAGCACCGGGCTCGTGTGGTCTGGCCCCTGATAGATGCCGTAGACGTTGGCATGCTTCATCAGGTTGATGATGGCGTTCCAACCCGCCTCATCGAACTTGTGCTGCAGGATGTAGCTTGGGGTGTGACAGGCCGTGCAGTTGTTCTGCACGATCGTCTTCATGGTGGCGTCTTGCGGCGTCGCATCCGGAAGGGCGGCCAGAATCATGTCGCCCGGCAACTGGCGCACGAAGTCCTTCAAGGGCTTGAGCGTGAAGTCCTGCCGCCTGGCGGCGGAAAGCTCGACGTCCCCGCGGCCGGTATCGAAGGTGACGGCCTGCGCCCATACCTTGTATTTTCCGGCCGCGAGCGGCGGGAAATAGTAGTTGCCGCCGTCATCGGCGAAAACCGAAGTGACAATATTGGAGCCGTCGAGGCGAGCCGAAACCATGGCGCCGCCCAGCGCGGCGCCGTCGGCGGATTTGATGGCGCCGCTCAGCACCGCATCGGCAGCGCCGGCCGTTATCGGAGTGAGCGCCGTCGCCGACATGGCGGCAGCCAATACCGTACCGATTATCGTGAAAGGTCTCGAACTTTTCATGGATCGATCTCCTGATTAACCGGGTGGCACGGATAGGTAAGAAAGTTGCCCGGGGCTGCGCAGGTTGCCAGCCAGTTATCGGGCGCCGGCCGATGCGGCCTGCGGCGGTATCGTCTTGATGTACTGGACGATGTCGTTGATCTGCGCGGGCTCGAAATAGTAGCGGAAGCCCGGCATCCGCGGCGTGCCGTTGCTGATGTATTCGCGGATCAGCTCCTCATCGCCGCCGAGGGTCTCGCGCGACAATACCGGGCCGTATTGCCGGGTCCGCTGCTGGACGACAGTGTGGCAGACCCCGCACGACTGGCTGAACAGGCGCAGCCCCTCCCGCTGAGCGCCGTCGAAGGCTGCGTCCGCGGCGCCTTGAGCAAGAACGCCGGATGGCGAGGCAACCACCAACGCCGCTGCCAAAAACCCTCGTAGCATTGCCGATTCCTCCGACTCTTTTGGGCTTTCTCACGAGCTTGATGGCGCTGATCTTACTCCTTGCAGCGGCAGCGTCGAGAGGGCGTAGCCCGGATTGAGCGCTATCGGGGGCCGCTCCGCGCGGCGGCAAGCGCTCGGCTTTTGCTGAGCGCTCAACCCGGGGGATCCGACCGCAGCGTTGCCGCGACCCCAACCGCCGTCACACGCCTGCAAGACGAATCGCGTTTGCTGAGGGATGAGGACGGCTTGGTGCCGCCCGTGCAATCCGCCGGTGTCGGAGATGGCAAGGCAAGACTTTCCAACCGGCCCGCCGTCAGCGAGGGCCATTCTGTGCTGGTCGCTGCCCGACCTGAAGATGGTCGACCGCATGCTGCTGCGCGCCATTGCGCTCGTCAGCTGCGCCAAGGTTCGCCGTCTCGATGGCCTCGAACACCTTGCGCCCGAGCGCGATCCCTTCATCCTTGCGGCAAACCACAGCACGCGCCTGGAAGCGCTGCTGTTGCCGGGCTTGCTCTTTCTCCTGCGCCACGGGCGGCGCATCCACTTCATGGCCGACTGGAATTTCCGGATGATCCCGCCCCTCGACCTCCTCTATCGGCGGGCGGGCGCGATCACCGTTCCCCGCAAACCGGCCCGGCCGCGCCTCCTCAACGTCATGAAGCCTCTGTTCACCGCGCGCGTTTCTCCCCTGGAGCAGGCGCGGGCGCATCTCATCGCCGGGTGCTCGATCGGCGTGTTCCCGGAGGGCACCGTCAATCGCGACCCGTTGCGCCTTTTGCGCGGCCGCTACGGGGCGGCGCGGCTGTCGCTGGAAACCGGCGCCCCCATCGTTCCGGTCGGTCTGCGATTCCCGACGGTGACGGCAGGGGGCGCCATACCGGAAGGCAGCCCAATGTCGATTGATGTCGGTCAGCCTTTGATTCCGCCCGCGGCGGTGACCGCCGCCGCATCCGCCGACCTGCGCGCCTGGCACGCGCGGGTCATGGTGGAGATCGGCCGGCTTTCCGGAAAGTCCTGGGAATTCAGCGCGCAGGAGGTACGCGATGAGGATGCTTAGGGTGACGCGGGCGAAACGGGTCGCGAGCGAGTCCGATCGTCAGAAAGCTCTCGCGGTCATGCGCTCGACCTATCAGCGCGAGAAGGGGTGGGTGCACGATGTCGAGCCCATGTTCCCCAAAGAGGATCTCGGCCGCAGCGACCTGTCGTGGTTCATCGCCACGCGGCGCAACGAGGCGATGGGCGTGCTGCGGGTCCTTTATGACCCGCCGATCGAGCAATATCAGAAGTACGGCCTGACGGCGATCGACGAAACTGTCCGAGCCTACGACCTCATCAAATCGGAATGCATCGCGGAGGTCGGCCGATTCGCCGTGATCCCGGAGCGGCGCAAGGGCGTCGGCGTGGTACTAAGCCTGATGCGGGCAGCGACGCGCGAGATCGTCTCACGCGGCTACACGCTGCTCGTCACCGATGTTTTCGAGAACGACCCGCACAGTCCGCTGCGGTTTCATACGCGCATCATCGGCTTCCGGCCGGTGGCAACGCATGAAGTCGGCGA
>JASHRR010000497.1 GCA_030037185.1 Xanthobacteraceae bacterium
CAGTCAAAGATCGCCCCTTGGGCCTTCGTGCTTGCTGTCCCTGACATCAATAAAAGTGCACAGTATTTTCGCGGCTTCCTTGGGTTTCGTATTGATTGGGAGAATGCAACGGATTGGCGATTGGCCGAGAGGGACGGCGTTCGGATAATGTTGGGGCAGTGTCCGAGCGACATGCACCCGAGCGCGCTTGGTTCTCACAACTGGTTCGGCTATCTGGAGGTCGATGACGTCGACACCTTGCATGCTGAATTTACAGCGCGTGGAGCGGTCTGCTCTGCGCCCAAAGATACCCACTACGGAATGCGCGAGATTGTCATAACCACGACGGACGGCCACAGGCTCGTGTGCGGGCAGCCGTTCAAACAGACCTGATCGCAGCAGCGGTCACGACTGGTTTGAGCAGCAACCGGCGCAAGCCATCTGGCTCATTGGGTCCAGCGGACCTGCTGGCGCAACAGACACCGGCGCGGCTATTGGAGCAGCAGCGAAATAGTTGCTGCCTATCGTCCCGTGGGACGCGAAGCGTTCCGCTCCGCCGCTGAAGACTCAGCCTTCGGCTGCGCGTCGCGCGAAATGAGCCTCTGGTCACCGGATCGAAATCTCTAAAACGGCAGCAGCTGACTTCAAAGAAGCCGACTAAAGGCCCGCGGGACCCGAGCACGAGCGAAGCGAGTGCGAGGGGGACTGAACGTTCCTGTGTGCTCCTCCTATAACGCAACGGGTCCCCTTCTCTGCACAGCCGGTCAGAAATGTCGGTTGCTTCTGGCACGCCGGGGGTGGCTGTTGGCCGAGGCCACGGGTCCATCTGAGAGGGGTCCCGTCCCAACCCATTGCATCCCAACGCACCCCTTGCTGCCAGCGAGACCAGCGGTCGATTTTGCCTCGGGGTGTTTGGGACCCGAATGGTCTGCAGGTCCCGTAGGGCGTACAGGGTGCGCCGCGCTTTTCAACTTCGCGTCAGCAAGTGCGGAATTTAGCACGCTCAATCCTCGAGGGAACGGTTTCTGGTTTCCGGGATAAACAACACGCCGATGAAGAAGGAAATCGCAGCAATCGTCACAGGGTACGTGAGCCCCGCGTAGATGTTGCCGTTCGCGGCGACCAAAGCAAACGCAGTCGCCGGCAGGAAACCACCGAACCAACCATTCCCGATGTGATAAGGCAAAGATACCGCAGTATACCGAATTCGAGTCGGAAAAAGCTCAACCAGCGCCGCGGCGATCGGCCCATAAACCATTCCGACCAAGGCAGCGAGAGCGGAGAGGACGAGAGTGATTGCTCCGTAGCTCATGCGCGCAGGATCGGCCGCACTCGGATAACCGGCATCTCGCAGTGCCTCACCAAGCACTATCGCGAATTGATCAGACCGGCCCTTAGCCTCGCCGGCAGGCAGGCCCACAGCGTCAAAGCTTTCTATGCGTCGTGTTCCTATACGCACTGCGGCGGTGCTGCCCGCAGGTGCGGCCTCGTTCCGATAACTGATGCCCGCACGCGCGAGATATGATTTTGCGATATCACACGAGCCGGCAAACTGAGATATCCCGACGGGGTTGAATTGGAAGCTGCAACTCCCAGGGTCTGCAAAAACAGTTATTGGGGCGCTCACTTGAGCAGCATCTAGCCCCGGATTGGCGTAACGAGTGAGCGCATGGAAGAGTGGAAAGTAAGTCAGGGCGGCGATCAGAAACCCGCTCATGATAACTGGCTTTCTCCCCACTAGATCAGAGAGTTTTCCGAATAACAGCACAAATGGCGCGGTGATGATCAGTGACACCGCCACGAGAACGTTAGCGAGAATGGGGTCGACCTTCAGCGTTTGAGTGAGAAAAAACAGGGGATAGAACTGCCCCGTGTACCAAACGACGGCTTGCCCAGCGACAAGGCCAAATAAACTCACGAGTACGCGCTTTGTGTTAGGCCATTGTGCGAAAGCCTCCGAGAGCGGTGCCCTTGACGTGCGTCCCTCGGATTTTATTTTCTGAAATAGGGGCGATTCCTCTAACGAGAGCCTGATCCAGATAGAAATCACGAGGAGAAAGATTGAAAACAAGAAAGGAACTCGCCAACCCCAATCGGAGAACGCTGTCTCTCCAATCGCCAGACGAGTACCGAGGATGACAAGGAGGGATAACAGAAGACCCAGCGTAGCTGTCGTTTGTATCCATGCGGTGTAGCCGGCCCGCCGTGTCGATGGCGCGTGCTCGGCAACGTACGTTGCAGCGCCTCCGTATTCGCCGCCTAGCGCCAATCCTTGCAGCAGCCGGAGGAAGATTAACGCCATTGGCGCAGCGACTCCCCAGGTTTCGTAGGTGGGAAGCAACCCTACAATAAAGGTCGAGGCGCCCATTACGGCCATCGTCACCAAGAAAGTATATTTTCGCCCAACGATGTCACCGAGGCGACCAAAGAAAAGCGCCCCAAAGGGTCGAATTGCAAATCCAGCGGCGAAGGCGAGAAGTGCAAAAATAAATCCAGCCGTCACGTTGAGGTTTGAGAAGAATTGGCGACCTATAATGATGGCCAACGAGCCGCACAGATAGAAATCGTACCATTCGAAAGCCGTACCGAGGGAGGAGGCCAAAATGACCTTCCGCTCCTTGCTAGTCATTCCTTTTTGCTTCGGTATTTGCAGGGCTAAGGAGGTCATGACAGCAGCCATCCATTGGGTAAGTGCAGTGTTGCTCTATCAGGCCGTCATGCCGATCGCCTGCATGCGGTTTCGCTCGGATTCCGGTAGAGCTTCAGCCCAAACTGCCTCTTTGCCGGGTTCCGGGAGGACGTGGCCGAATTCGGCCATTTGCTCCGGAGGCAGATCAATAATGTAGACCCACGCGTGGCTCCTCGGCATTCCGGCAGCCTCAGCTACGTCATCGAGGAGCCGGCTTATGAGTGAATGCTTGGTTTCGCGGCTGCGACCAGCCCTAATCTGGCCGTATACAAAAATGTGGTCGTCTTCTAGAGCGGCACCGCCGAGGAAATAATTGCCCTGCTTGACCTCGTTAAAAATCACCTGGGCAAAATACTTTGGAGCGACCGCCACCTCGCAATGGGCAGCGGTTACGGCGGCAGCAATTCGCCCCTTCTGTTCGGTGGACAATCTCCCTTCCGATACTGTCACGGTATACGTTGGCATGTGCTAGCCTCCTTTTAAGGCTCTGCGAGGTCGAAATGTAAATCGTGCGTCACCTTGGTCGCGGTGAAGCCAATGGGTCGACCGGCAAAGCCGATGAAATGGGCGCCGAAGGCAGCCACCGTTGCAGTCAGGGGGCCTTCATTCGAAACTAAGGCTTGCTTGCGGAAAACTAATCCACGCAATGCCGTAAAGTCGGCGCCTCCATAATGCTCAAACCGATAATGAGTAGAAATTCGTCACAGCAACTCATCAGTACTCCCTCGCACGCTCGGAGTGAACGCGCCCCAACAGATTGGTGAGTTAATTTTGGACATTCTTACGCGGGATCTTCCGCTGCTGAACAACGACACTTTGGCACGTCTTGCCTGGCAACTAACGTACATCAGTGAGTGGTATTGGGAGCGCTCCGCATCAACCGATGCTGATCAATTAACAGTTTACGTTAAGGCTATGAAAGCGTCAATACAGTAACCGAATGATAGCCCAATACACGTCTGCGGTGAGTCGGTGTGAACTTCTCCAGATATGTAGACTGTTGAAAGTGTTTCGACCAATTTTCTTTGCTCGCAAGGTTTCGACGATAGTCCGCACTTGGGCCCGACCCGGTCGGAAGGAACGGCGCAAGCCATCGGGCCCATTGGGTCCAGCGGACCTGCATAACAACACGCAGGCGGTGCCATTAGCGCGGCAGCGAAACAGTCGTCCGCCTATGACACCCTTGGCTGCCGATCGTTTCCCACCGCCGGGTCCAGGGAACGGAAGAACAAAATCATCACAATCGGCCTGAGCCGTAGGCGAAAACAAATGCCCTCCCAAGGTCTCCCAAGGGAGGGCTTTGGCTGCCGAAGGGGTCGGCAGAAAATACGATTACGTTAGAAGCAATGAGTGTCTGCCGGCCGCCGATCCACTGACACGTGGTCATTCAGTTGTTACCTGCCAGCTCCTGACGAAGGAGCGGCGGCTGCCTGATGATGTCGATGGTGCTGGGCTTGGGGGCCGGGGTCGCCTGAGCGACAGCGAT
>JASHRR010000498.1 GCA_030037185.1 Xanthobacteraceae bacterium
CGCGCCCATCATGGAGAAGATCGCGAAGATCTCGCCGCAAGGTCGCCGACGAGATTGCGGACGCAAATCGCCAGGTCGGCGAAGTCGGTCCTTGCATCCGGACCTTGCTCGAGGCCAACGAGGAGAACGGCGGTCATAACCTCTGCGAGGAGTGAGGGAAAATCTTTCACCCGAAGAGCACGAAGCGCCCAACGAGCCAGCAAGCCGCCGAAGACCCCGACGAACTCGTCGCTGCCGCGATCGCGCGGACAGAAGGCCGACAGGCATTGAACGGCTCAATCTGTTCCCGCAGTTCACGCGATCGTGGTCGACGTGTCCGCGACGTTGGCCGGTCGCGCCGATCGCTCCGTCTTTGGGTCAACTTTGCCATCAGACCGGCGTAGAATTGCAGACGCTGCCGAAGTGTGAGAGGGTGCTTGCGTCGGGATGGCGCGGAATGGGTGATTGCCGAGGTTGTATCCGATAGTGTGAACATGATCCGCGCTGTGCACGGGATTAGTTCGCGCCCGGCGCTTCAGGGGCACAGGGAGATATGAGGCGAAGCCGTTGTTGGTGGAGTTCTGTTTTGCGGGACATACTCGCGGCGCTACAGTTTCTGGCCCATGATACTCCTTCGCAAATCGGCAAAGTTAATCCGTCACCTCCCGCAAAAGCCATGTGGAAAACAACATATAACTATTGTGGAGTGAAAACATAAAATGACGCAAACTCCATGAAAATTTTGAAAGCCGCTCATCGCGCTGCCGAATGGCACGCCTCCCAGCGCCGCAAAGGGCGTGGCCGCAGGAGCCGTATGTCAATCAATCACCTGATCGAAGTCGCCGCGCTCGTCGCGGCGGCAGGCGCGGCTGAAGACATGATCTGCGCGGCCCTGCTCCATGATGCGATCGAAGACCAAAAGGTATCTGCAACGGAAATCGCCGGCCTGTTTCGGCACGGCCGTCGCCGCGATGGTCCTGGAAGTCACTTACAACCGGACGCCAGAAGAGCGCAAATCCGCACAGATCGTCCACGCGCCTCACCTGAGCCCCGGCGCTAAGCTCATCAAACTCGCCGACAAACTCAGCAACCTGAACTCTGGGAGGAAGCGCTCGCCGATGGCCACGCCCGCAAATGCCTCGCTGGGCCTCCGAGGCATACCGCCGAGGACGCTCACGCCCGCCGAGCTACAGGCCCCAATTCGCCAGCATCGCTTCCGCCGCCGCCCGATCGGCCTTGATGCGGGCGACAGCCATGCGCTGCAGTCCGACGTGGCGGGCAATCTCGCTGACGTTCATGGTGCCGGCGGCCAGGAGCGTTTCCACCTGATCAAACTGCTGGCGTGAAAACGAAGGTTGCGGCCGCGGTACGCAGTGGGGTCGTTGGCCCTTGCGTGGCGATACCGGCCCGCTGGGCGTCCTTCGCGGACTCGGCCTCGGCCTGGGCAGTCGCCGACATGAAGGCGATCTACTGTCCCGCACAGCCTTCTGGACGGGTCCGTCGTGGCGCCATCGAACGTGAAGCCGTTGATCTCGGTCTTGATCACGATGCCGCGCTTCATGAAGCACTGGATCGCCTTGACCACGTCGTCGTAGTTGCGGCCGAGCCGGTCAACCTTGCACACCACAGGGATATCGCCACCGCATCATGAAACGGCGAGGAGCGCAGCCCCTTGTGGCAATGGAAAGTGAGCATGGCAAGAGCGAACCGAGATACGACGCCGTACGGTCAAACCTGCCACGGGTGCTCATGCGCGCGCCGGAGCCGGTCCGTCGCTTTCGAAAGCGTCGATCGCATCTGCCAACAAACGCTGATCGCCAATAGCACGGTCGAGCCGGCGGTGCCCTGACCGTTTTTGACAGCTCGGGCGGGCGGCTCGACAAGCGGCAACATTGTTGTCAAGTGGAAGCGCCTAATGGCCGGCACCGGATACCGCCGACAGCCGACGTATGGAAAAATACGTCATTAGAGGAACATAGAGCGCTCGAGGGTTCGCCAGCGTAATCTATCGGCGAGTTTCACTTTCATAGCTTGCCTCCGGGCACGCAGAACGTTCCCATTTGCAGGCTGGTTGGGGTCATCTGCCTGAGCGCTTGCGCTGCCGCGTAGCAATCCCGCTCAGTTATGTAGCCGGGGATCGTGGCCATGGCGGTGACATCACCGCTGCTAGCCGAGACGGTCATTATCAAAAGCACCCACATCGATGGTCCTCCTCGTCGCAGATATATAAGACCCCGGTATATCCCTGTGAAGGTACGTTAGATTTCGGCTAACACTCTATTTATGCCATGTTCGTTGTTCTTCTGAACAGGGTAGCGCCTCTCGAAAGCACTGCTTTGAACGAGTTGATTACCGATGCCAAGCTTGGCCGCGCTGACGATTGCCGCTTTCTGCCTGAATATGACAGAGCGACCGACGTACGGGCAGTTTCGTGACCAAATTATCAGTCGAGTGAATGGAGAGAGACAATGAGGACCCCGTCCCGAGCGACGCGGACCACGGTCCAAATGCCAAACAGCACTGGGTTGTTTTCGTGCTACTGTCGCGGAATCGAAAACCCAGGGTACCCGAATGACCAAGTGGGACATTAAGGCGCTCGGGGTGCAAGAGCGCGTTTTGTTGTTCTGCGTCGGCAGCGGGACCGATTGGAAGGAAGCAGGTGTCACCCTCAAGACCGTGGCAGGCTTGGTGGGTTTGTCTGGGTCATGCCTCTCTCCGGACGCCTCGCCCTGACAGAATACGACCGCGCAGTCTTGCGGGAGCTGCTGCGCGATCTATGAAGGGCCGCCTAAGAGGCCGGGTCGGCTGGACGAAGCCACCGCGATGGAGAAAGGCGCCGCGGAATTCAAGGTGCCTGAGGTGCCTCCGGCAGGTTGATGGCGATACGGCGATGACCTATGTTGCCCTGCGGAGGGCGATTGTTGGATTTGGGCGATGTTGGTTACCGTTCGATCGGCCGATGGGTTTGGAGAACTGGCGGCGCACCCCGAACGAGTGCGGGAGGCCAACACCGCGACCGTAATCGTCGGGACTGGTTCCTATGCGTCGCAGATCCAGATGCTCTACGAGATCGCCAAAGAGCCCAACGTCCGTCAAAGACTCGAAGAGTTGGCCGACTCCTTGATCGAGGAGGAGTTCGCGTATGCAATGGCGATCCTGGACCCCGACGACACAGGCATCACCACGAACAACTTGTGGTTCCAGCCTGCACCCGGTATCCAGCATGGTCCGCGCATCAAGGTGATGATCGACCCGGCATTTGCGGTGCGGCCGGGAGGAAAGCAGGCAACGGTCCCGATCGACCCGACGAAAAAGGCGGAGGTCGACATATCGCCTGCGTTGGAACGCCAAGTACGCGACTTCATCGCTCTCAACCTGCCGGTGCTAATCCGCTACTGGAACCTGGAATATTCCAGCACAAAGAAGTTCCTTGCGGACCTCAAGCCGATTCCGCAGCGCTAGACGTTATGTCCGCCTGAGCACCCCCCCCCAAGGTACACAACCGTCTAAAAGTGACGGGAATCGTTGCCGATGGTCGGTCGGCTATCCCCTATCGGTGTAACTCATCGGTTCTGCTGACAAAACGGACGATTTCGCGGGCTCGCTGTTACAAGAACTCTTCTCGGCGCAACCTGCTGTTCTGATTGCTCATTTTCTGGGAACGCCGTTACAACAATCTATGCCGCACGCGGGATAGCAGAGAGCGTTACGGAAGCCTAACTCGGCCGCGGGTTTGCCCAGCAGAGCGGCCGTGGCAGAGCCCTTGCGCGCAAAGTTCTGATCCGCGCGATCCGCGCCGTGGGTAAAACTGTTGGACGAAACCGCATGGGGCGACCCTGCCACAGCTGTGGCGTTGCAACACCGCGCGGGGTTGGAGGGATCGAAAGAGAAATTGAGCGGATGGGTGGGGTGCCGCGTAGAAGGAGCCGATGACGTACAAACACGCACCAAAATCGCAGAAGTATCCACGAGCAGCGGCGACCGGCGCGGGAGCACGCAGCCGTCATCGCGGCAGGGTGGATAGGCTTCTTCTGACCAGGTGCCCAATATCCTGACGCGCCCACCGGTGCCATGGCGCCCGGGCGCGGGTGAGCGTGGGGCCTTTAAGTGTCCCCAACCTCCTCCGCCCGTACGGGAAAAACCGCTCCAGCCAAGCGCCGCGAGGGGTGGTCCCGATGCCATCACTGTATGAAGTGCGACCGCGGAAACCACCCCAATGCTATCAGATTATCCTCGATAGTCGCGCGCTCTTATGCGCCGCGTACGTACTGGTTGAACCACTCAAGGGTGCGCGTCCATGCCTGCTCGGCCGCGGCCTTGTTATAGCGTTCCGGCGTCGCGTCATTGAAGAAACCATGAACCGAATTCGGATAGACGTGACCTTCGTACCGGATTTTGTTTTTCTTCAGCTCGGCCTCCT
>JASHRR010000499.1 GCA_030037185.1 Xanthobacteraceae bacterium
TTGCGATCCCGACCTATGCAGGATGCCGCCGTGCTCGGGGCCGTCAAGGCGCGGCCTGGAAACGCCGGAGGTGCCTTACGGGCAGAGTGCCGGCCGGCCTTGACGCCCCCTGCGCGCGGCGGCTGCAAGATTTGGCGGTCGGGATGGAAGAATGCTCTCGGCGCGGGTCGAACCAAAGAATTGGACTTGGAAGGGGATGAAGAAGCCGGCGGGTCAGATCTGCAAGGCATTGCGTTTGCGTCCTTGCTCCCGCATGTCACAACGGATCATCCCTGCGCACTCAGTGCGTCCACAAGATTGAGCGCAGGTGGGTTCGTTCTGATGAGCGTCAAGGCACCGTCGAGCTTCGTTGTTTTTCGGTCGCAACGAAGGTCACGGCCTGCGTTGCATTTATCATGTTTGGAAATTCGATACCGACGGCCATTGTGTTGATATGCCAAATGAGTCGGGAGGGGACGGCGCGGCGCGACGAATGAAGAGAATCGGTTATCGATGCCAAGAGTTTGGGGGCGTTATCTGGGCATCCGGGCGATCCACCCGATCCGACTGAACCGGAATGGACGCACCTTCCCGATAGTCATCCCTTTGCAACCAAGCGATTTCACCAATGCAACTGGGCTCAGGCGCTCGAAGGCGATTTTGCGTGAGCGTAGCGCGAGCTGAGGTCGTAAAAACTGTAGAGGGCGTCGCCCGCAATCACGCCGGCGCCGAATACAGTCATGTCGCCGAGCAGTTTTTTCGGCGCGAGGCGTTCCCACAGGAAGCGCAGCACGACAGCGACAAGGACTGCCCATCCAGCGAGCGGCCCGCCGAGCAGGAGGCCGGTTCCAAGAAGAATGCCCATCTGCCGACTCGGCCCGCCGATCAGCTGCAGCAACGCCCCCGGGACGGCCCAGATGAACAGCCATTTGGCTACTTCGGCCGAGGCGCCGGCCTTGATGGAAGCGGCGTAGACCTTGTCAATCGGCGCAACCAGGTTGTTGGCGAAGTAGAACTGGTTGGCAAAGGCCACGACCAGTCCGGCGACGGCGAACGCAAACATCGCGGCGAAGAGCTGCTGACGGCGACCGTCGCGCTCGAAAGCGGGATCGGCACCCTGGCCGCGCAGCAGATAGCCGGCCTTGAGGTCGTAACCCATATCGGCGAACGCGGGGCCGGTGGACGCAGTGAAGCCCACCATCACGGTCAGCGCGACCGGCGGGAATCCGAGCAGGATGCCAACCGCCAGCGTCACCACCGCGGCCCCGAATGCCGGAAACCAGCCGGCGTGCATGCCGGCGAGCCCGACGATCAGCTCGTGGATGAGCGCAGCGAACGCCGCATATGCGATAAAGCCGAGCAGCATCGGGACAGGCATCGCGGCCCATAGGCCGGCAAGCACCGCCAGCAGCACTGCGATTGCCAGATAGCCCACGCCGCCGAGCCCGAGCGCGCCGCGCAGGTTGCCGGTGCTCGTGCCGGCGCTTTGCGCCTTGCTGCGATCGGCGCGCAACACCAGCACGATGATCTGGACCAGCGCCACCAGACCAGCGCCCAGCATGAAGCCCTGCGGCAGGTAGACTTTGGTGACGTCGCCGCCCGGGAAGATGCCCGCAAAGTTCGCGTTGTTGAACAGCACCGCCGAATAGCTGCGGATCAAGAGGCCGACGCCGAACATCGTCAACGCCCAGATATTGCCGATGAAGGCCACGCCGAATGCCGACATCGGAATGCCGAACAGCGCATCGCCGGCCGCCCCCACCGCAAGGCCGCCGCCGAGCACACAGAGCTTGCGGCCGCCTTCGTCGCCGGCCTTGATCGCTTCGGCGGCGGCCACACCGGGCGGCCACGCACCGGCTGACGGGAAAACCTCGCTGTCGAACATGCGATAGAGCAGGTAGCCGTCGAGCAGCATGGCGAGAAAAACGCCGAGCAGCATCGGCAAGATGAGCTCCGGCATGCCCATCACGAACGGAATGCCGATGGGAAGCAGCAGCGCGTTGCCAGCGCCGAAGGTCGCAGCCGAGATCGCGCTCTGCGCGAGGTTCTGCACATGGATCGAGCGCCAGTGGCGGAACGCGGCGAACGGGATTCGGCCGAGCGCCATGCCGCTGAGCGCGCCGATCAGCGACGTGTTGGTCGTGATGCCGAGCGTCACGATCAGCTGCGTGCCGACGATCGCGCCGACGACGCACAACGGCGCGATCAGCGATAGGCTGGCCACGCTGAAGAATGCGGGATGCCGCTGCCCGGTCTCTGCCATTGTCCCCCGCGCCGCTGCTGATGATCACTCCGCCGCGTTTGGAACCTCTTTGCCGCTGCCATAGACCCGCTCGCCGGCTTCCCCGGAAACGTAGCCGTCGGCGATGTCCTTGGCCAGCCGTGATCTCAGCCGGTCGCACGGCGACCCGTAGCCCGACCCACCGGACAACTGTACCTCGACGGCGCGGTCGGTGCTCATGAGAGTGACCAGTTCGCCGGTGCCGCAGTTGCGCACGACGGCACCGTTCTCGTCGCGCACCACGCCATGCGCGCCGCCGCCCGCCCGGCCGCCGCGCAGACCTTCCGTCGCGATGCCGACGCCTTCCGGATAGACTGAGAACTGGGTCGGCAGCCCATCATCGTAAAGCTTTCGCAGGCTGGTGCGGGTACCGAGGCCACCGCGTAATCGGCCGGCGCCGCCGCTGTCGGTGACCAGCGTCTTTTCCAGCACCAGCACTGGTGCCCTGGTCTCCAGGAGCTCGATCGACGTGTTGGCGGCCGAAGTCGGGTAGAGCAGGGCCGACTTGCCGTCGTCGTGCGCTGAGGCGCCCTGGCCGCCGCCCATGAAAAAATGATCGGAATACACGCGCCCATCCGCGTCGCAGCCGTAGACGTTGACGGCGTGGGGCAGACCGGTCGCGGCCTGCACCTGGTCGGGCGCCGCCGTCACCAGCGCCTGGAAAATGTTGGGGGCGATATACCAACCGGTTCGCGTGCGCAGGTTGACCGCCGCCGGTTTGTCGCAATTAAGGATCGAGCCGGCCGGTGCCATGACGGTGAATGGCCGGTAGCAGCCGGCGTTCGAGCGGGTCCGCGGGGAGAGGATGCACTTAAGCGCGTATGTCGTATGCGCGGCGGAGTATGTGTAGGTGCAGTTGAGCCCGCCCACGGGCTGCTGCGGCGGCGCGCCCGCGAAATCGACCGCGACGGTGTCGCTCCTCACCGTTACCTTGACTGGATAGCGCAGCCTAGTGCCGAGCGGGTTGTTGAAGATCTCTGAGCCATAGACGCCGTCGGGCAGCGCGCGGATGGCCTCCCGCATCGCGTCTTCCGAGCACTTCTGGATTACGGCGGCGAGCGCGCGCAGGTCGTGCATGCCGTAGTCGGCCATGACGGCGAGGAGACGCTCAGCACCGAGCTGGTTGGCAGCGACGAAGGAATGCAGATCGCCGAGCACGTCCGCCGACTTGCGCACGTTCTCGCTCAACAGCGTCATCAGGTCTTCGTTGACCACGCCCCTGCGGTAGAGCTTCATCGGCGGGATCTGGAAGCCCTCGTCGTAGATTTCCCGGGCGCGCAGCGAATCCTTGGTGCCGCCGATGTCGCTGACGTTGCCGATGGTGGCGGTGAACGCAACGAGGCGGTCGCCGTGAAACACCGGTGTCACCACCGCGATGTCGAACAGGTGCCCGGCGCACAGCCATGGATCGTTGGTGATGAGAACATCGCCAGGCAGCAGCGTTTCGGGTGGGAATTTCTGGAGCAACGCTTTGACGGCAATCGGCACAGTGAGATTGAACACAGGCATCGCGCGCGGCGAATGCGCGAGGCTCTCGCCGTCGGCGTCGAGTAGGTCGCACGCGAAGTCCTGTGCTTCCGAAATGATGAGCGAGAACGCGGTGCGCACGATGGTTTGCCACATCTCCTCGACCACGGTGATGAGCCGCGCCCACATGATCTCGAGCGAAACCGGATCGGCCTCGATGAGGGCGCGGGCCTCGGCGAGCGGCATCGCCGGCGTGATCCGGGCGGCAGCCGGCGCGGCGACTGCGATTGCGAGTCGCAGCGAGCCGGTCGGATCGACGGTGAGGCGGTCGCCCGGCGCGACGACCGTGGTGGCTTCCCGCTCCTCCACGATGGCAGGGCCCGCTATCTGCATGCCCTCGCGCAGCGCAGCACGGTCATAGACTGGCGTCTCGATGAAGGCCCCGTCAAAGAACGCGCGACGCGCACCCTTACACGCGGCGGCGCCATCGCTTGGCGCCGCCGGCGTGATCGCAAGCTTCGGCTCAGGACCAAGGCAACGCACGCGGATCGAGACAAGCTGCACCGGCACGCCTTCATAGACAGCGGTGTAGCGCCCAGCGTAGGCGCGCGCGAAATCGGCGCGCAGTCTTGCGAGCGCCACCGCGTCGATCCGGTCCTGCGGCAGCGCCACGTTAATCTCGTGAAGCTGCCCGAACAGCCGCATGTCGGCCGATCGCTCCGTCGTGATGTGTTCGGCCGGAATGCCGGCGCCCGTGATGCGCGCCGCCACCTCGGCTTCGAGCCGCGCGACGACCGCGTCGATGCGCTCGGCCGCGTCTGCCTCGTCGAGTCTCAGCGGATGACTCTGCACTTGCTCGAACGACAATGGCGCGGCGAGAAACCCGAGCGCGGAGGCCGCGCCCGACGCGGGCGGGATGATGACCTCCTGGACGCCCAGGATGCGCGCCACGCCCGCCGCATGGGCGGGGCCGGCGCCGCCGAACGCGACCATCGCATAGGCGCGCGGGTCAGCGCCCTTTTCGACGATGTGAATGCGCGCCGCCGCCGCCATGCTTTCGGTGACGACGCGATGGATGCCGGACGCCGTTTCGATCGCGCTCAGCGAGATTTGCGCGCCAAGCTTGCCGAGCGCCTGCTCGGCCGCAGCCTGGTGGAGCGCCATGCGCCCGCCAGCAAAGAAGTGCGGATCGTAGTAGCCGAGCATGAGGTTGGCGTCCGTCACGGTCGCCTCGGTGCCGCCGCGCCCGTAGCAGGCAGGGCCTGGATCGGCGCCGGCCGAGTGCGGCCCGACACGCAGTAATCCGACCTCGTCGATCGAGCCGATCGACCCGCCGCCGGCGCCGATCTCTATCATGTCGATCACCGGCGCTTTGACCGGGAGGCCCGAGCCCTTCTTGAAGCGATGCACGCGCGCCACCTCCATCTCGGACGCGACCGCGGGCCGGCCTTTCAGGATCAGACACGCCTTCGCGGTCGTGCCGCCCATGTCAAACGAGATGACATCGGGCTTGCCGGCGAGACTGCCGAAATAGGCGGTCGCGAGTGCGCCGCCCGCTGGCCCCGATTCGAGCAGCCGGATCGGCAGCGCGCAGGCGGTGTTCGGCGCGATCAGGCCGCCGGCAGAATGCATGAGATAGAGGCTACCGCGGAAGCCGCGCCGCCGCAGCTCGCGCTCGAGGCGCGCCACGTAGCGGTCCATCAGGGGCCGAACGAATGCGTTGGCGCAGGTCGTGGCGATGCGCTGATATTCCCACAGCTCGGCCACCACGTCGGAGGACAACGACATGGTGAGCTCGGGATAAAGTGCGCGGATGGCGGCGCTGGCCGCCCGCTCGTGCGCCGGATTGCGGTAGGCGTGCAGGAAACCGATCGCGATCGCTTCCACGCCATCGTGTACGAGCGACTGCGCCGCGCGGCGGACCCCGTCAAGATCGAGCGGGATGACGACGTTGCCGTCGCGGTCCATGCGCTCGGCCACTTCGAGCCGCCGCCGGCGCGGCACCAGCGGATCGGGGTAGCGCAGAAACAGGTCGTAGATGTCGTAGCGTTGTTCGGTGCCTATCTCGAGGATGTCGCGGAAGCCCGCCGTTGTCACCAGACCCAGTCTTGCGCCGTTGCGCTCAATCAGCGCGTTGGTGACGAGCGTTGTGCCATGCACGATCTCGCCGATGTCGGCGAGGGTGAGATTGGCAGCACCGAGGAGCTGGCCAAGACCTTCGAGCGCGCCGGCCGAGGGGTCGGACGGCGTGGTCAGGCACTTGTGCAACCGGATCACTGCGCGCTGGCTATCGAGCAGGACGAAATCGGTGAATGTTCCACCGATGTCGAGGCCTATTCGGTAACGCTTGAGGTCTTGCATCGGGCAATGGCTCGTAGGTGAATTGGATCTGTAGCCGTTTATTAAAAGTGTACGGCAGCGCCGTCGCCTGGCACCGGCGAAAACCTGTGGGTTCTTCAGTCGTAGCCGCCGCGACCATTAGTGATTAACCCGCAACGGAATCCGCGGATACCAACAATCGTGTCCCTTATTTTGAATTGGCCGTAATTCCGACGACGCTTGGAGCCCGGATGCGAATGCCCCAGCCGCAGCTCCTTGTCAGGTTACCTCAAGCGGCACAATAAAGCGAGAGACTGGCGGAATGCAGCACGACCGCTGCTAGCGCGATGGCTGAGATGCGCTGACCTCAACCCGGCGTCAGCTTGCTGGGGTGCAGCAGCTGAATCCACATGGGGCCTAGGTTGCCCCGGAGAGGTGCCGTTCGCGCTGCAAGCTGTCATTGCTAAGCCGGATGGCGCTACACCAGTCGAGTGCCCGGCGGCGGCTGTCGGCATCTGCCGACTGCGTGGCCCATCGCCAGTACCCATCGACCGCATGCGCGGCTCCGAAACGTATTTGGTGCGATTGATCGGTCTCGGGAGTGCCTGGTATCTCGACAGGTGCCGAGACGAGGGTTGCCGGCTCCCGGCCCGAACAATCTCCTGACGATTGGTGTATCGTATCACGTCCTTGCCGATTTACCTCGAGGATCGCATCCAGTAACAATATCGTAAGTTAACCCGGCAGTGAGCGGCATGTTGGATCGCCCGGCTGATGAGGTTGCTGTGATTTTCGTCGAGAAAGATAATCGAGCGCCTCACGTCGCTCAGTGAGCAAGGCTGAACATTTGGAATCAGACCGATGGAGTCATACGGAATCGGAGCCTCGATGCTTCGCAAAGAGGACGATCGATTTCTGCGCGGGCGCGGGCAATATGTCGCCGATTTCCGTCTCGCCGGCATGCGAGAGGTGGCATTCGTGCGCAGTCCGGTTGCGCATGCGCGGCTGAAGCGGGTCGTCATTCCCGAACAGTTTCGCAACGCCGTATACACCGCCAAGGACTTGACTGGCATCAAACCGATCGTCTCCGCGCCGGCTGTGAAGGGATTCAAATCGTCCAGCGAAC
Organism: Xanthobacteraceae bacterium; assembly: GCA_030037185.1. Next base: position 7,173 of record JASHRR010000499.1, read on the forward strand.
CGATCCTCGCGGTAGACAAGCTTCGTTTTGTCGGCGAAATCGTCGCGATGTGCTTGGCGCCGAGCCGAGCCGAAGCCGAGGACCTCGCCGCCGCCGTAACGCTCGAATTCCAGGAGCTGCCGGCGGTGACCGATGCGTTGGTTGCTTGCGAGGTCAGCGCACCGCGCGTCCACGACGAATGGGCCGATAATCTTTTCGTCGAGTTCAGGCACGAAGGCGACATCGAAGAGGCCGCAAAAACGGCGGCCATCAAGGTCACCAGGCGGATTCGAACTGCGCGTCATTGCATGGTTCCGATCGAAGGCCGCGGCGTGATCGCCTACCAGGACGCGCGCCTGCGCCAGCTCACGCTGATCACATCGACGCAATTTCCGCACTCGGTGCAGACCGGCTTGAGCGAATGTCTCCGAATCGAACACGGACAGATCCGCGTCATTTCGCCCGATGTCGGCGGCGGCTTCGGCTATAAGGGGCTGCTGTGTCGCGAAGAAGTTGCGCTCGCATGGCTCGCCCAGCAGGTCGACCATGCCGTATGCTGGCTGGAGGACCGGCGCGAGCATCTGACGGCCAACGCGAATTGCCGCGAGCATCACTATCAGATCGACGGTTACGCCACAGCCGACGGTAAGCTCATCGGCATCGACTGCGTTGCCTATGTCGATGCCGGCGCCTATTCTTGCTATCCGATTTCATCAGCTCTTGAGGCAGCACAAATTGCCAGCCTCCTGCCTGGTCCCTACGTCCTGTCCGCCTACCGATGCCGTTCGACCGCTGTCGCCACCAACAAATGTCCAATTCTGCCGTACCGTGGCGTCGCCAGGACGGGCGTTTGCCTGGCCATCGAAACCATCATGGATGCGATCGCCCGAGAAGCCACCCTCGAACCTTATGAGGTCCGGCTTCGCAACATGGTCTGTCCCCAACACATGCCTTTTGACAATATCGTAGGAAAGCACTTCGACAGTGGCAATCATCCGGAATGCCTGCGTCGCGCGGTTGCGGCGATAGGCCTTGAAGCGGTGCGGGAGCGCCAGCGGCTTCCTGAGAAGGACGGACGCCTGATCGGCGTCGGCGTCTGTTTCTTCGTTGAGCAGGGCGCGATGGGCACCTCGGTGCTCGCTTCATGGGGCCGGCCGATGGTGCCCGGTTACGAGCAGGCCAATATGAAGTTGACGCCCGACGGCGAAATCGAGATTCACGTCGGCACCCACTCCCACGGTCAGGGCCATGAGACGACCTATGCCCAGGTCGCGCACGAGATCCTGGGTGTCGATTTCGACAAGATCCGAGTCGTTCAAGGTGACACCCTTCACACGCCGTATTCGACGTCGACCTGGGGCTCGCGGTCGATGGTCCATGGTGGCGGCGCCATCGCTGCAGCCTCGCGGCTTTTGGCCAAACGCGCCGCCCATATCGGAGCCTGGCTCATGCAAGCGGACGCGGCCGAGGTGCGGGTTGCCGACGGCAAGGTCATGGCGGGCAACAGCTGCGTGACGCTGCGCGAAGTCGCACGCGCCTGGTACTTGCAGCCGCAGATGCTGCCGCCGGAGATCGATAGCGGAGGGCTCGAGGTGACCGCCGGGTATCGCGCGGCTCGCGACAGCGGCACTTTCACCTATGCAGCGCACGCCGCCGTCGTCGCGATCGACCCTTCAACCGGGGCAATCGAGATTCTGGATTACGTCGTCGTCGAAGATGGCGGCACGCTGGT
>JASHRR010000500.1 GCA_030037185.1 Xanthobacteraceae bacterium
GCCAGAGATGGAATTTATGATACAGTAGTAGTAGTCGAGCTCGTCTTGCTTCGACCGATCGGGGTGCTTGAATTTATCCCAGCTAAATAGGCCCAGACTCGCTGACAGCAAGACCCAGTCCAGAAATGCGGCAAGCACGATATTGGTTTGGGGGACGCTTTTAAGAGCGGTCACTGAGGCGCTGGCTGGATGACGCCAGAGTTCTTGCCGTCTGGTAGATTCTTGCGATAAACGAAAGGATTGCAGTGTTCGAAACAATCACCGCCTTCACTGTCATTGACGTAACCAAAGCAAGATTCCATGGCATGGCTGGCCTGATCCCCACTATCACCGAGGATCGGCCAGAGGCGTCGCATTTTGCCAATTTACGATACAAAGATGCTTGCGGTTGTGAGAGCTTGGCGGCTGCCCGGCACACAGAATAGATAGGGTCAATCGCAGATAATGATTGAATACGTCGCAGTGGCCCAAATTTAGCGGATAACGTGGCCTGAATTGATGACTACGTCTATCTTCGGGCCATCGGACTCAAAGGATCGAGCTAGACGCCTCAGGACGAGACCATCTTGCGATATAGAGAAAGTATACGCACCCTCCAATGTGGCGGCAGTGGACAACGCCGCTCGATTCAGCGCTATGAGTTCAGTTCTTGTAGCTCTGAAGGATGAGAAGCGACTTATTGTTCACAAATGAAATTGGGGGTTCCCCCGGCTCTGCCAGGTGGCAGTAGAAGTTTGACTTTTTGAGCGATCATCCACCCCGGAGATTTCCAAAACGTGAGCCACCCCGCACACGAAAGGGGTTTATGGTGAAAAGAAGCGAAACTTCGTAGGTCAGGACTTCTGGGCCATGGGGATACTTTGTATCCACGGCGGACGGGACCAAGAACGGATACGGGAATACATCAAGAAACAGGAAGCAGAGGACACGCGTTTGGAGCAGTTGAACCTGTGGCGTTGCCGTCTTTAGGCGGCTGCTGCAAACCGGGGCCGCCTCAGCGACCCCATGCCGCCGCTCTTAGCGGCTCGCTTCTTCAATGGGGCCAGGGACCCCACAGGCGCCGTGCGCGGCTCACAAATTAAAGCCCCGGCTTTGCCGGGGATGCTTGCTCGGGCCGGATCGAACGGGTCACCTTTGCCTTCGACGGAGTCTCTGGCCCAACGAGGGTTTTCGTGCCCGCGCCACGGTCAATAGAGAGCCGGACGGAGCCTTCATTCTGCCGCGCGACCATCACCCGAACAAGCCGAACCGACAGCTCCAAGCACATGCGAACTAACTTCGCTTCACGACCGCTTCACCGAGCAACTGCAACCGAACCGCATTGGCAACAGCCATGTCCCTGACAGCCTGGTCGGCATGATCCAGCTCCCCCGCGAGAGCTTTGGCGAAGCGATCCTTCCATTTTTTGCCGATCACCTTGTTGGCAAGTTCGTATGCGTGGTTCTCGCAGTCGCCGCGCTTGAGCGCACGAAATGCAATTTCTTCCCACAACATCTCGGCCTTACACTGCAACGCGTGCTCAGCCGAAATGGCGTAGTGGCCACCGTGTCGAATGCACTCTGCCAGCGATTTCAGCGTCTGTGCTGCGATCCACGCTTCGCATACAGCTTCCGCTACCCGTCGTTCTTTGCGGTTCTTCTTTTGGTTTTCCCTTCGGCGCTCCCGCATCGCAAGATAGTTGGCGAGTTCCGATTGCGCCCAAGCAGTCGCCCTTTCCCGATCCGTAAATCCGGCCTGCTGTCGCTCAACCGTCGTGCCCCGGGACGTTCGTCTGCGGATCACGCTTGCGGTGAATTCACCGGCCGCCGTCTGCACGACGTTAATGTCAAACTTCTTTGGCATCGCAATTCCTCTCCCTCCTTTCGCGCCCCGTCGGCCGCCCGGGCCGCATTTCGGGGGCCGTCAAGGTGAACAGCACCTTTCCGGGCCGCTCGAGCGGGGGAGTGGCGAAGAAAACGCCTGCCCTCGAAGCGAATCGAAATCGACCCATTTGAGAACGAATAGTGAACATGTGTCAAGCTGAGTGATTGATTGCGACAAATCCGCCCCCCCGTCTGCTGCAGCCCCGCTCGTGCGGCGGATCCATCCTGGCGCGAGGACCGCCCGTGGGCGGCCCTTTCTGTTGCCTCACGCGAGCACCTACTCGGGTCGCTGCAGGCGCACGAGGCGCGTCAGCAGCGCATCGTGTCCCGCGCCGTGGCCGGCATGCAGGTCCATGCGTCCGACCTTGTCGACGAGGCGCTCGATCGACTCAAGCTCCTTGCGCCGCAAACCGAGCGGGTTATCCTCCATCAGCTTCGCGGTGTTGAGGAGTGAGCGCGTGGCAGCTGTCAGCGCCGGCTGCAATCTCATTTCGAGAGCAGTGCGGCTGGCGCGTGTCAGGGCATGCAAGTAATGGCCTCCCAATCGACCGCCTTTTGGAAGGCATAGGCCACGCGCAGAAGCAGCGGATCGGCAAGATGTCTGCCGATGAGCTGGAGGCTGATCGGCATGCCATTGACCTTGCCGCAGGGCATTGCGAGAGCCGGATGACCGGTATAGTCGGTCGGCTTGGTGTTGTAGGATGTCGTCATCATCATCCAGTTCCGGCGGATATTGGCTTCGATCGCCTCTTTTGGATCGGTTGGATCCTTCTCAACCGGAGGCGCGATCGTGCGCGCCGTTGGCAGCGCCAGCACATCGACCTTGTCGAGCGCCTTGTCGAAAGCCGCCACAAAAGTCGGCCGCACATTGTGTGCCTTGGCATAGGCCCGGCCGTGATAGGTGCGTCGCGAGATCTCGGCCACCAGATGGTTGAGCTTGGTGCGCGGCTGCATCAGGTCGCCGTGGTCGCGCCACATGCGTTCGATGGCGGCGATGATCGAAGCTGGATAGTAGGTCTTGGCGCCGACGCCAAAGAAGCCCACGTCAAACAGCGCCCGCGCGCCTTCATAGACGAGCGCCGCATACGGCGCGTCTACATGGGCATGTTCCGGGACGGAAATGCGCGTGGCCTCGGCGCCGAGCCGCTCAAGGGTCGAAATCGCCGAGAGCACACCTTGGGAGACCTCGGGCTCGATCGGCTCGGCAAAGCCCTGTTCGAGAATGCCGATCTTCAGCCCGCGCACGCCGCCGTCGAGGTCGGACAACGTGTTTATCTTTTCCGGAATGTCGCGCGTCTGGCGCGGATCATAGCCGTCGTGGCCCGCCACGGCCTGGAGTGCGGCGGCGACATCCTCGACATTGCGGGCCATCGGCCCGACGTGATCGACGCTCTGTTCAGCAGCAAAGCCGCATCCGAAATGCGAGACGAGGCCGAAGGTCGGCTTGAGCCCGACGACACCGCAGAAAGCGGCAGGCAGCCGGATCGATCCGCCCTGATCGCCGCCGAATGAAATATCGACTTCGCCGGCGGCAAGCGCGGCGGCCGAGCCGGATGACGAGCCGCCCGTGATGCGCTGCGGATCATGTGGATTGATCGGCTTTCCGAAATCGCCGACGAAGCCGTTCATCATGTGCTTGCCGACGACTTTGCCACCGGCCGCCAGCACGCGCGTGACGACGGTTGCGTCTACGTCCGGAATAAATCCTTCGAGAAATTGCGAGGTGAAGACCTGCGGAATGCCTGCGAGGCTGATGTGGTCCTTGTAGCTGACGGCCTTGCCGGCGAGCACGCCGGTGTCCTTGCCGCCGATCGAACATTTCCACAGCCAGGCCTGATACCGGTCCTCCGAGAGCGAGGGCCGATACCCGGGCCCGCGCTCGGGACAGAGCCGCGGCGGCGCGGGCTCCTCCATGCGGGACTGCACGAACGCGTCGAGCTCCCGCATCGCAATCAGGATGACCGGCAAATACTGCTCGGCCTCCGCGCGGCTCAAACGGAAATGCAACGAGGCTGCCATCTCCGCGAGCTGGTCGGCATCAGGCAGTACGAACATGGAAGTTTCCCCCTTGTTTACGCGTGTGCGGGTCGTGTCGGGTCGCAGACGGCGGATTGCGGGCGTTTCCTATTGTCCGGTGGTGCGCCTCAAGAGTTTGCGTGCCGGCCTGCGCCGTCAGGCTTTGGCCGGGGTGCCGGAAAAAGCTTATGCTTCTTCAAAAAAGCGAGCATGTATTGGTCGAATAGCCAGGGCTGCTCCAACTGGCAGGCATGCCCCGCGCCGTGAATGATCGTCATCTCGCAGCCACGGACGCGCTCCTTCAGCGCGAAGGCCCCTTGGTGTGCGCTATCCTCGCTGCCGCTGATAATAATCATCGGGCAGGTGATATCGGCGTGATGGTTCTCCGGCTCCGGCTTAGCGAGCGCTTCAAACTGGTAAATGATGGAATCGACATCAGCATAATGGTTTCTCTCGCTGAAGAGCGCGGCGAAATACTGCGCCATCGGCGTGGCACGAAAAGACGGGCTCAAATCCTCGAAGGTATAGTCCCAGCGATAATCGATGCCTTTCTCGCGATAGAACTTGATGCGTCGCGGCACGAACTCCTTGTGCGGGAGATAGCCGGTACCGCAGACGACCATGGCGGCGGTCTTGCGGGGACGCTGGTGATACATGAAGGGAAGGAGAGCCGAGCCGACCGAGCAGCCGGCCAGGATGCAGGTCTCGCCCGGATAGGCATCATCGATCGCCTCCCACAGGGCTTGCGCCATGTCATCACACGTCAGCCCCGGCTCCGCGGTCGGCGACCGGCCGTAGCCCGGAATGTCGATGGCGAGGCAGCGATACCAAGTCGACAGATGGGCCATCTGATAGAGCCAGCAGGACTGATCCATCGGGTTGGGATGGACAAAGGCGATCACCGGCCCGGTGCGGCCCATTTTTTCGTAGTAGAGCGGACCGTTGACGTGCGCCACCATCGCCTCTTCTCCCGCCGCTGCCGCCGTGACCGGACCTGTGCAGCCCGGCCCGACAGAGACCGCCGCACCGCTCCGCGGCGATCCCGTTTTTTATCTATTTCCCCACCGTCAGTCGGGTGAAGTCCTGATACCAGCTCTGCGCCGGCACGAAGCCTCTGACCGTCGGGCTCATCGCCCGCGGATTGAGGTCATGGACAATGAACAGCCAGCTCGCGTTATCGACAATCGCCGTGTGGGCCTGAGCGAGGAGCGAGTCGCGCTTGGCCTCGTCAAAGGTCGAAACGGCGGCTTCGAGCAGGTTGTCAACCTCGGGATCGCGGATGGCACCCCAGTTGTAGCCGTTCGGCGGGATCGAAGCCGACGAGAAGTAGCGGTAGAGCGCGGTCGGATCGCTGTAGCTCCAGCTGATATTCATCGCCGTGTCGCCATGCGACGTGGACGCTGTCGCGGGGTTGCGAACGGCGATGAGCATCGCCCCCCAATCGACCAGGTCGAAGTCGACATCGACGTTGATCTTCCTGAGATTCTGCTGAAGGTATTCGTTCATCGGGATCGGTACCATCTGGCCGGAACCAGCCTGGCTGATCATGACCTTCAGCTTCAAATGACGATCACGGCCGTAGCCCGCCTCTTTCAGCAATTGCACCGCCTTGGTGGGATCATAGGTGTAGTGCTCATGCGGCGAGCCGTGTAACGGATCACCCGGCTCATACATGCCGGAGGCAGGCTTCGCCGTGCCGTTGACGAGCCTCACCAAGCCATCCCGATCGACGCCGTAGTTGAGCGCGCGCCTCACTCGCAGGTCGTGCAGCGGCGATCCGTCGGCCTGGTAGAGGAACCAGGGCCAGCTGTGCGGATAAGGCCAGATGCTGATCTGGAAGCCCGCCGCCTTCAACGAGGGGATGGCATCGGGCGGCGGCACCTCGATCCAATCGACCTGCCCTGACCGCAGCGCCGCGAGCCGGGTTGTCGCCTCGGCCATTGGATAGAGCACCATCGTCCTGAGCTTCGGGATGCGGGTTTTGTCCCAATAGTTCTCGTTGCGCATGAGCTCGAGCGAGACATGCGGCATGATCTTGGTCACTTTGAATGGACCGGTTCCGATCGGCGACAGATTGAACTTGATCCAGTCTTTCCCGACCTTCTCATATTGTATCGGGCTGATGATCAGCACTTTTGTCAGCAGATAGGGAAACAGGCTGAAGGGGTATTTCGTATAAATCGCGACGTGACTATCGTCGATTTTTTCGATGTGGTCGTACATCGGCAGGAAGGTCTTGTTGAAGGGCGCTTCCGGCGCGTCATAATAAGGCGCCCTCTCATCGAAGCTGCGGCCGTAGCTGAAGACCACCGCATCGGCATTGAAATCGGTTCCATCCTGGAACTTCACGCCCTGGCGCAGGGTTATGACCCAGCGCAGATTGTTGTCGGGATCAACCTTCCAGTCGGTCGCGAGACCAGGGGTTATTCCGGCGATCTGGTCGGGATGGGTCAAATCCCAGTTGACCAGCGCGTCGTAGATCGGGTAGCCCGCAAACCGGCTGCCTTCGGCGCCTTGGTCCGGAATGCCGCCGGCCATTGGCAGGTCCGACGCCGTCATCGCAACGCGCAATGTTTGCGCAGACGCCGGACCAGTCGCGACTCCCAAAGCCAAGGTTGCGACCGTCCCAACGAGCCAGGTGAATCGCTTCCTCATTGCATTGTCTCCCGTTGCAAAAAGGGGTTCTGGCGCTGCACCACTCCTTGCGGACCCCTCGCCGTGCGAAATGCCTGATTGCGCCCCCCTCACGTCGCAACTCTTCGAGTTTACGAGCAATAGCTGTGCCATATATGCCGTGAGCGCGGTTTGCGGTCGCGAAGCACTGACGCAATCACGGCCAGGCTTCTCCGGCCATCCGCGCCTTTCAATCACCCCGGGATGGTGTGCTCCGATCGTGGGCGACTGAACGGCATATTTGTTGCTTCGGGATTGGCAGGGTTGTGCTTTGAACCGATCACGCCAGTGTCAATTTTTCCGGGCTGCCGGAGTCGAAAAGCAGCGCTTCGCTCATCCTCACTCTGATCAGGAGGATCCGCCTGTGGCATCCACCATAACGATGGAAGAGCTCGATTTCATTATCGAGCGCGCGAAGATCACGCTTACGCCTGAACAGAAGGCCGATCTCATCGAGGCCTATCCCTACGTCGCCTCGATGATCGAACGGCTTCACCGGCCGCGCAGCCTGATGGCCGAGCCGGCGCATGTCTTCGTTCCCGAGGCCTCGCCATGAGCCAGGAGTTCCTCACGATTGCCGAGGCGAGCAGAAAAATCGCAGCCGGGCGACTGTCGCCGGT
>JASHRR010000501.1 GCA_030037185.1 Xanthobacteraceae bacterium
CGCCTCAACATCCGCGGTGATGCGTTCCATCCGGAATGGAATTATATCATCATACCACGATCGAAATCGTAGCAGTTATTTTTGCGGGTGTCCTAAAACTGCGCGCCGCATTGTGGCCGGATGGAGCGGAAGATCATCCGCGCGAGATTGCGCAGTTCTTTGCCGGGATGATCGACGAGCTGAACGCGGCTTTCATCGTAGAGAATCCCGCCGGCAAACCGATCGCGATTCTAGAGCTTTCAATTCGCGAGGACGTCCCTGGATTCGAAGGAAAGCGCGCCGGATATGTGGAAGGACTCTATGTCATTCCGGAACTCCGACACCGCGGAATCGCTCGCGAGCTACTGCACACCTCGCTGAATTGGGCGCGGGAGAACCAATGCGTTGCGTTCGCAAGCGACCGCGCGGAGCGGATTGTAATCCATAGGCGATTCGCTGCTCACACTGTACGGCCGCGCAAATCGAGCAGTTGATTTTCCCATCGTTTTTGCGAGCCAACGAGCGGAAGCGGCCAAATCGCCACCTTTAATCGGGCCTGAGCCGTAGGCGAAAACAAATCCCCTCCAAAGGCGCGGCGTGCTCCGCGGTTCGCTGATCGCCGTCGTAGTGACCATGATGGCTCGGTGACTATTGAAGCGTCGTTTGTAGCAACCCCATTTCATCGAGACGCCGACCCGCCGCACTCGTTCGATCTGCTGCGCCCGCTGATGTCGCTCGCCCCTACCAGATTAAATGCGACGACAGACAGCAAAAACAGTGAACGTATTCCTGCGATGTCACGCAAAGCGGACGGCGTTACGGGGTCCTCGATGCCAGATAGGCAGAAGGGCGACTATCTCCCGATCGTCAACTTTTCGAGCGTCTGGCGCGAAGCGCTCTACAACTCCCTGCACGTCCGGTGCCTCGAACGGATCGTCATCCTGGTCGCTAGACCAACCGCCGTTCCCGGATTGCGCGCAACTGCGGTTCGCAACGCCCCGCCTCGATCTTGAAACCGAGGCCGCGCATCGGCTTCATCGAGCCTACAAAAAGCTACGGAGCATACGGCTCCATGCCCTTGGCCTTTATCACGGCTACGGCCGAGGGGGACGCCAGAAACTTGGCGAAGGCAAGCGCTCCATTCGGCTCGCGAGCATTGGCGAGAACACCGGCCACCATAAGGAACTTCACTCCCGGGAGATCCGGCAGCGGCTCAAGCATCTGCACACCAGGGAGCGTACTGAAATTGCGCCGCTGCGCGACGCCCATCTGTGCGGCCCCCGAGGCGACGGCTTGTGCCGCCGCATCGCCGCCCATTGTGAGCCTGATCTTGGGCTTCACCTGGTCGGCAATGCCGAGAAAGCGGATGAGGTTGACGAAATAGGTGCCGTCCTGCGCGCCGCCGCTCGCATCGGGTTGGGCGATGCTCTCGGCCCCCAGCAAGGTCTGCTTGAGCGCCTCGACCGTGCTGACATCGCGCTTCACGCCGCCGGCGCGTACGCCGAAGGCGAGCGGGGAGCGCGCAATATCGACGAGCGTGCCATTCGCGATCCGGGCCTGGTGCAACAGATCCTCGAGCACGAAGCGCTCGTTGATGATGAGGTCGGCTGGCTCGTCGGCTTCAACACGACTCTTGATGCGTGTCGTCGAGTCATACTCGATGGCGAGCTTGTCGCCGCTCGCACGCTCGAATTCCTTGCCGAGCTCGGCGAGGATCGACGACATGTTGCCGGTACTCAAGAGCTTGATGTCCGCGGCATGGGCCCGCGGCAAAGGTCCAAAATAGATTGTCAAAGCCAGGAGCGTTGCACCGGTGAAAGCTATCCTCATTGCGCTTCCTCAAAGTCTTGTCTGGAATTCCCCCGGGCGCCGAAATTACACGAGCGGACGAGGGCGGAAAAGTGCCCCCGGCGGACTTCTACTTCAACGGACGATGCCGTTATGTTCGGCCGCCACGGGCCATCCGGTGCTACAGAGGCCACGGTCAGGAAAACCACGACCTGGAACCCCTTCAAAGGCTCGGCCTGAACGCAAACAACCTACTGAGAAATCCAATTCAGCATGGGTGATTCCAGAGGCCGCCAGCTTCAGACGTACTGCCTGCGCGCATTCGTCTTCAATCTTGAAATATGGCGCCACTGCGTTCGTCCCGACGTCTAAGGGATGCGCCTGGCCAGGATGGCGATCCTTCAGCGCCTCAAGCTCAGTCGCTGCCGATTGAACTGGGATTGTTTGTTCAAAACGATTGTGGCGCCGGCGACGGCCCGCAAGAGAGGCGAGCCTCCGTTCAGACGCGAGGGTCAAAATGCGGGACGTGGTTGGGGAAATTGAACTCGGTGCCGCCCGAATACACGACGGTCGGCGGCTTGCCATGGTCGTGCACCTGGAAGTGACCAGGCGTCAGATAGATGGTGACGGTTCTGTCGCCGACCGTGATTTTCATGCCGTCCGTGGGGACGATATCGCGCTCTGGCTTGCCGTTCGGATAGCCGTTGACCGAGGTCTCAGTCATATCCCGATCGTTCATTACAATACGCGAGCCATAGCGCGACGGGAACATATCAGCGAGCCGCCCGTGCCTTATCGCGAGGGTGTCGCGGGTCCCCACGGGGAAGGTGTCCGCCCTTCTTGAGCTCGTGGATTTCCGCCCGGGCGGCCTTAAGCTGGTCTTGGTCGTTGGCCTGCGCTCATATGGGGGCTGCGCAACCTCATAGCCGAAGAGCGTCCGCTTTTGGCAACCACGCATAAGCGGCGTCATCCTTGCGGCTTCCCGTTAGAAGCGAGGCTCAAACACTGCTCTCCTTCTGACGGTATTCAACGGTCCGCCGTTTCGTGTCAGGACTGCACCGAGCCTAGCCCGAACCAGATTTTTCGAGTGTGCAACAAGTCAAAAATGACAAAACCATTTTTGTCATTTTTGTCCCATCAGACCCTCCGGTTCCCAATCGTCGGGCTTGTCGAGGTCCCAACCCTTCAAAGCGCGTTTGATGGTGTGGTCGCCGCACTCGAGGTCAGCCACGTCGCGCAACTCGGAAATGTAATCTTTCCAGGGTTCGTTAACGCCCCGCAGTCGGCGCAGCGCGCGAGCGGCTTGTCGGACCTCGCCTAACTTTTTGGGGCGGCCGGATTTTGACGCTTCTGGCGCGTCCTCCATCGGTCCCGCGATCATCCTCAAGACCGGGTCCGCTGGCGCGAGCTTTTTGGTCAGCTCCAACAGCTGTTGCTTGGTTATCTCCTCTTTCGCGATCTCCGAACGCAAGCGATCTTCGAACAAGCGCTCTATGCTGGGGAGAAAATATTCGACCCGGCCCTTGTACCATCTCACCGGTACGAGCTTCTTGCACGGCTCACCCCAGACTGTGTCGAAAATTCTCCCCGGCTGAGCGCGCATCGCCGCAAGCAGCACCTCTTGCACCCGCGGCAATCGCTGTGCGATGACGTGACTGGGCAACGCGGCTAGCCGAGGCAAGCCCAGGAAGACATGCCGCGCGGTATCGATCGCGTCTTCGACCCCACCCCAATCTGAGTCAGCCATGACGCGGACCTCCATTTCGCGTTGTGGTCAGGGTCGCCGGTGAGGTGCGAACTCAGGGCGATCCACGCTGTCATCTGGGCAGCGTCCAGCCGCCTATAACATTTCTGGCCATTGAAAATACATCGAATTTTTTGCATCCAATGCCAAAAAAGGCGCCTCTTGTTCGGGCAAAGTACGAAGCCCTGCCGCGGGACTTGACCCCGACAGAGCGCGCGCAGCCTGCCAAGGTGGTCGCCGCGGCTCCGTAGTCTTGACCGTTGGGAGAACGCCAGGGCCGGCGTTTTTTGCCGTGCCGCTTGCCGGTTCCCCCCTTTGCCGGTTTCGCTACATCGCTCGCGAATTCGAAACTAGCGGCCGGATTCACTCAAAGTGAAGGGTAGAGGTGCTTGAGTTTGATGCCCCTGCGGTCGTGTCCTCGGTCGGCAGCAACGCCACGAAT
>JASHRR010000050.1 GCA_030037185.1 Xanthobacteraceae bacterium
ACGCCCACAAGACGGCCGGGGAGGATTCCCCGACCGACGATGAGAGGGTCAAGGCAGTCTTAAACGGCGCCCGTCGCACGCTCGGTGTAGCTCCCCGCAAGCTTGCCGCGGCAACGTCGGAGAAAACCATCGGCATGGCGACTCTGGTCCGCCCCGGCCTTGCCGGATTGAGGGACCGAGCAATTCTACTGCTCGCGTTTTCGCTCGCTGCGAGGCGGTCTGAGCTTGTGGCCCTTGACGTGGTATCGAGGAATGCCCCGAAGGGCTTCGGGTTCGAATTAGGCGCAGCAAAACGGACCAGGAAGGCCAAGGCGCTGCCGTGGCTCGATCGCCGATCCGGTCGCCGCTGTCCTCGACTATATCAAGGTCTCCGGCATCATGAGCGGGGCGCTGTTCCGGCGCATCAGGCGCGGCAATCACATCACCGACCATCGGTTAGGTGCGCAGACCATATGCAAGCTTGTCAAAGACCAAGCGGCCACGCTGGGGTTAGACCCGAGGCAATACGGCGCCCACAGCATGCGGGGGGGATTTCTGACCTCCGCCGCGGCGAAGGGAGCCAATCTCTTCAAGATGATGGATATCAGCCGACACAAGAGCGTGGACACACTCAGAGGCTACGCGAGGTCGGCCGATGCCTTCCGCGACCATGCCGGCGCGAACTTGCTCTGATCCAGGGATACCGCAGCTAATGTGGATTTTTCTGAACAATGCCTTCCTGTCGATCGTCAGCGATAAAGGCAACCCCGACAAATTGCTCGTGAGAGCGTGTCACCATGGTGACATTCGGCGGGTATTCCCGACGGTCAAGGTGGTGGTAACCCCCGAGGCCGACTACAGGTATCGGGCACGGGTGCCACGCACACTCGTTGCCGAGAAGATCGCCTCCCAGATCGCCGGGATCGATTACACGAACTTCAAGAAAAGCGTGACTGATGAGAGCCGGCTGATGGCCTATCTTCAGGTCTGGCGACAGATGTTCATTTGGCAGGGCGTGATGGTGGAGAAGCTCCCACCGAGGACACCGCCACCCGTCATCGCAAAGGCCGGCAAGAAGCCCCGGCGCAAGCGCTGGTCTCTCTTTGGAGGGTGGGCGCGATGACGGACACCAGCATCACCGATAACGTCACGCCCCTGCGGCCCAAAACCAAGGGCAGGGACAACACGGCCGCGTTACGTCAGCGGCGTAATCGTGCGAAGCGCAGGCGCGTCACGCCTGTTCCCGCGACGGCAATCGCGCCAACTGCGCAAACTCAAAAGCCTAGCAAAATCAACGCCGACGTCACGGTTGCACGCGATCTCGGGCAGGCGCCTGTCACGCAGTCACGCCGCGCCAACTACGCCCTTGTCGTCATAGCTTACGGGTTCTTCGGGTTGGGCATTGGGATCAACATCTGGAACGCCATGACGGGCGGCGCGCTCGCCGATATGGTGCTGCCGGCGGCCTTGGGCACACTCGCCGAAGCGGTAGTGCTCTTCCTCCCGGCATGGGCGCTGACGCTGCCAATCGGGCGGCAAGTGCTGGCCTGGGCGCTCTTCGCCTTCATCTCGGTCTTTGCGCTGACGAACAGCATACGCATGGCCAGCATCATTGCGGCGGATCAGGCGACGGCACGGGCCGAACGCCGAACCGAGGGCGTGCGGGTGGCAGAGCATGCGCTTGATGCGGCTCGGTCGAAACGGGATGAGGCTTGTGGTCGAGGGCTCGGCAAGACTGTCGCCTGCAAGGTCCGTCAGGCTGAGGTCACCAAGATGGAAGCCAATCAGACCCAAGCCACGGCGAAGGTTGTCGCTCACGCCAAACCTGAGTCCACCGACTTCGCCAAGTTGGTGACGTGGGTGAGCAGGGGCGCCATCCAGCCAGGTGCCGACGATTTCTCAATGTTGTGGCTGCTGTTCAGGACGTTCCTGCCGCAGGTCGGTGGGCTCGGTCCTGATGCTGGCGCATCGGCGGGCGTAAGCCTCACGTGCGCCAGCTCCATCAATGGGTGCTCCGAAACGTAACCGCTGGAGCCCGGAGCCACACCCAGGCATTTTCATCTTGGCCACACTTGATGTTAACTCTATGTTAATTGACCTGACTTCGACCCTGTTCTTGGGTGGCTGCCTGACGATGGCGCAACAGCAATTGCAGCAGAAGAAGGAGGAGTTCGCCGCCGCTAAGGCGGAGTGCGTCACCAACAACAATACATATTTCGCAAAACAACAATGCTTCAATCAGGCCGGGGTCCGTATTATGGGCCACGAAACCGCGATCATGGCCTGGAAGAACGCCGAGTTTTTGAAGGTCGCGCTCAGGCTCGATCGAGGTGAGATCACCAAGGAAGAGGCCGTCATTGCGGACAAGGAGATATGGGCGAAGGCCAAAATGGAGGCGGCCCAGATAGCAGCCGCTGAGGCCGACCGCCGGGCAGCTGCGTCGGCAACGATGATTGACGCTGGAGCGGCTTTGCTCGCCGCGAGCCAGCCGCCTCCGCCAGCCCCGTCCATACAATTGAACTGTTATCCCACACCGTTCAATCGCGGGCAGATGACTTGCAATTAAATGTCATGTGAAAGACGCCCACGATGAGCGACGATTTCTTGAAAGCTTTTTTCACCGGCGCGTTTCTTGGGGCGCTTGGCGTGTGGTGGTATCTCGGCGGGTGGTTAGACCTATGTGCGCAGTGCCTGTCAACCGGTGCTCCGAATGTACATTTAGGAGGAAGATTTCCGGTGAAGTCGATTATCACAGCCGCGGCCTGCGCCACCGGGAAGACACGATGAAGCTAATGAGGCTTGGCTCTCGGGTGCGTGTAGGCTTTCATCGGCTCGGCTTTGTCCTAGCTGCGCCGCTCCTCGTAACTGCACTCACACTTGCCGTGATGCAGTGGCGGGAGCCAACTGGCCCGCAGACGTTGGGCATACCGGAAGGCACCATGGCGTGGGGATTCGGTGATGACCTCGACCAGGCTGGCAAGCAACTCATGGATGAGCAACGTCAGGCAGGTTTTGACACCCCTGATGGCATGATGATTGTGGGACGGCCGCAAGGCAATGTGCGACACGGGGATACAGATTGGATAAGGTGGCTGCTACCAGACGGCCGTGAGATCGGCATTATATCAATGGAGTCGAAAAGAGCTGATGAAATCGCAAAGGACTTTTTGCTCGCAGAGAAGAGGCAAAGACGCGTGTTCACCGACAAAACCCTCCCGATGAAGATTTCCGGGGTGCGGGTGACATACCTCAACCTCTTTGATCAATTCCACCTGCCCAATCGCCGTGGCTACATAAGCAGCGAGATTGGACGCCGACCCTCGCAGTTTTGTGCGCAGCCTTTGCCGCCTATATCATCATGTATGCCATAGGCTGGGTCGTCGACGGCTTTGTAAACTCCCATCCACGAACGTGATCGCGGGTCGCCGTGACGGAACTACGCCACGCCACGGATAGAGGGCGTCAGAGTTGGACGACAGGTGCCGATAACTGATCTTCTGGGCGGTTAAGCGTAAGCGGTCTTCTTTCCGCGACCTAGCGATATTCGAGAGGACGAACGATGATGGTGCCGTCGCTGTGCTGGAGTTTCTCAGGCAACAAGCATGCTCTGACCTGATCCTGGGTGATCTTTTGTTTTGAGTGGCATAGTGTGATCAGATCGTTCGAGTGCCCCATAAACGGAGGAGCGACGGCAACAATTTGTTTTGTTGGAAATTCCGCGCGGATCATCCGCACAGCAGGCATCAAGTCGGAATCGCGGGTCACCAAGTAAGCCTTTTCGTAACGCTGTTTGTATGCGTCGTTCACGAGGTTGATTCCGATACTGACATCCGTCTCCTTCTCTTCATGAGCGATCCATGTGGCGCCGCATGAATTGCATTTGCGGTCCTTATTCTTGAAATGACCGAGTATGCAGGTTACGCCTCTAGCTTCCAGCGCCTTCACGTAGATTTCATGTCTCGCCATCTTGGCGGGTAGCCAATGAGCGAAGGCAGAGAAGTAGAAGATGCTTTGTACCTTCTCGCTCTTAGGTGAGATCAGACGATGGGACAGTGCATTCAAGTCAAGCCATTTAACTCGATTGTCCCCAAATTTTAGAAGAGCGTGATATAAATTGAAGCCATCAATGTATACACAGACCGGCGTCATAGTCATTCCAACAAAAATAAACCCCACGAGCCGGAACCCGTGGGGGCCGCTGGGCGAACCATGCGGGATTAAGGACACAACATGTAAGCGACTCGAGCAGGACTGTAAAGGATCGATCGGTAATCCACCGCCAATTAGGATTGAAGTCCTTCCCCTCCTGCCGAGAACAACTGCTATCGAACCTCCCTCCCGACGCTTCTTGGTGCCTGATATCAGCTGCTTGCGGGTCCGCTTTGCATAAGTTGGCAACTGGCGCGTCGACCGGTGGCGCCCAGCGGCCCGCAGCTCGGCATCGGTAAGGTCGCTATCAGCTCCCTCGGTGAAGCCGCCATGACGGGATGAGTAAAAGAGAGTTCGCCTCGGAGGCCCGCCGCTGTGACTATCTTCTTCACCACGCGCCGTAGGTATCGCAGATCCTTACGCTCGGTAATCCACGGGAGCGGAGTGCGCGCTTTTCGGTGCGCGTGAGACGAGACCCGAAACCATCGTTTTTTTGATAGCGTCAAGTTCCGCCATTAGTTCAGGAAAAAGAGCTTCACCCGAATCATCGAACAGCGGCCACCATGCTTCCTCGCCATTCTTTGGGTGAA